>JANQEH010000028.1 GCA_028278455.1 bacterium | reverse complement strand
AATGATAAGGAAAGTCCTTTCTCAGATAACTGCCAGTACTGGATAGGGGAGTGCCAATTTGCACTCAGAAACTATCACGAAGCTATTGTATCATTTGAGAAGGTTTTTACATTTCTTAATTCGAATAAAGATGATGATGCCCAGATAAAACTCGGTATATGCTATTTTCGGTTGAATGACCGGGAACGAGCTAAGCTGGAATTTGAAAAACTTATCAGGAACTATCCCAAAAGTGAATATGTCGCACGTGCAAATAATTATCTGGCCCTTATCTCGCGTTAAAAACTGAACTCCCATCATTGGCTGTACCATACCTTCAATGACAATTTTGCACTAAATATTGCAGAATTTGAGCCTGATTTCATTTTTTTTCAGAAAAATTCAAAAAATTATTAAAGTCCGTTAAACTTATGCCGATAACTTGAGTAAGACAAATACACCCGAATCAGAATTATCTGGGAATTTGTCCGGATTTAGAGTGAAATGGCAATGAGTATTTTTTTTAACTACGGCAATAAGCAAACAAAATCTCATATCAGGAGGTTAGTATGGCAATAGGCGACTCAACCCGGATTAACACAAACATTGCGGCTTTCAACGCACTGAGCGCTCTGAAGGGGGTAAACCGTTCTTTGGAGATCAATCAGTTAAGGCTCGCAACAGGTCAGCGAATTAACGAAGTGGCTGACGATCCTGCAGGATTTACCATTTCCAGAAGTCTCGAGGCGCGCTCACGAGGATTATCTGTGGCTCTCGACAATGTGGCTACCGCAAAGAATGTCCTTTCTATCGCTGAGGGTGGTTTGATAAATATCCAGGATATACTTATAACAATGAAGGAGAAAGTCACCCAGGCTAAAAGTGACACAATGGGTGATGATGAAAGGGATGCTATCAAAGCGGAGTTAAATGAACTTTCTTCTGAAATCGACAATATTGTTACTGAAACACAATTCAATAGTATCCAATTGATCGACGGTGCTTATACCGGAAAATCTTATCAGACCGGTGAAGGGGTCAGTAATACCCTGACATTCTCCATCTCAACTAATTTTGCAGCAGCTTCTATCGGGGTAGCTGCAGCCAGTGTCGGAAATAAAGTAGATTCCGCTTCAAATGCTTCTGGGGCATTAGGACAGGTGAATAATGCACTGGATACAGTAGCAAGTGAACTGCAGAGTGTCGGCGCAACAATAGCAAGGCTGACAACGAAAGAAGCTACACTCAATGTTGCCATTACTAACACAGAATCTACGAGGAGTAGGATAATTGATGCTGATATCGCTTCGGAACAGCTCGAAGCAACAAGAAATCTGATCCTGCAGCAGACAGCAACTGCACAGCTTGCTCAGGCAAATATAACTCCTCAGAATGTACTTGCCTTATTTACTTAATAGTACAAAATTAGTCAGATTATCCGGGACGCTTATAAAGGCAGCAGAAAAATGCTGCCTTTTTTTTGTCCAAAATGTGAGCTGCATCACATTATTTGGATAAAAAACAGATATTTAAACATATCTCTTGACTATTTTTATAAGATTTCATAATTTTTTTTGCTGTATTGTATGAAACTGGACCGTGAATGGCTAAAGCAATAACAAAAGAAGAAGCTTTTACTGAGCTCCGGCAGACCTTACAATTCCTGATCATCGAGCGTGATAAAGGAAATGAATCTTTTAATGAAGAAGATTTTCTTGATAAGAACCTCGGGGACAGGATAATTAAGAATTTTAATAATATCATCGACAGGACTGAATATGAGACTGTAATAACTGATATTTTCGGTGATATCGGTAAAAGAACGTCAAGCGTACCTGTCGGAAAACTCCAGAAAGAGATCGACAAACTGATCCGTCAATACAGGATGAGATCAAAGAAAGCGATATTCCAGAAGCTTGTTGAGACATTTTCACCTGATCCGAAAGAGTATCCTGCCATTACCGAAGTAGTAAATGAAAGATACAGGAAACTTATGAGGGATCCTCTTACAAAGAAGATCACCTCAATGGTAAAAGCAGGGACCAGAGAGCTCAGGATGGTGGTTAGTGTTCTGAGAAGAGAAAAATATGATGCAGATACTGATTTTGTTGAGGAAATACTCAATAAAGCTCTTTCAGACCTTGACAGAACAAAAAAGAAGTACCAGAGGGGTGGTGCGAGGGGGAAACCTTTCAGGGTAGATGATTCTCCCGTAAAGGAGCGTCTAAGAGAGCAGATGAGAAAATCTATGATGCAGAAAGCGCGCTATAATAAGCAGCGGTTCATACGTAAGGAATGTCCTCCCTTCCGATTCGAGCAGACAGAAAACACAATTGACGGTGAAATGAGAGCCCTTGTCCATTCCGGAGATTTCAAAGGATCTGTTCTGAATATAAAAACATTATTAAGTAACGACAGGATAACTGATGTTCAGGTTTCTGTAGGTAAGGCAGAAAATTCTCAGGGCGCTGCATTGAATATAACTGAATTTCAGAAATCTGTATCTGCCAAACAAGGTGATGCTTTTCTTCAAAGATGGTTGAAAAGCGCAATTAAGCATGTAAAGCTGAATAACATACAGGAAGTTATTTGGTTCATAGCTTCAGTTATGAATGACAGGTTTGGACTCCCGGAGGGAGTTTCGAGGTATTTAAGTACAAGATTGGTTGATCATCTGAATGAGCTTGATAAATTTCTTACAAAATTTGTAATCGATAAAGCAGTTGAGAACGTTAAATAAGAGTATACAGTTAATTCTTCATTATCTTTGCAGGGATTTCACAATGAATATCAGGATCTTTACCTTTCTACTTTTCATTATTATATTTTCTACTTCAGCAGTATTTTCACAGGATCAACAGGAAGTTGAACCGCAATTGTCAGAATATGTTCCCGGCGAATTGATTGACCTGCCCGTATCTTCTGTTCTAATGCATGGTGAATACGCCATGGGATTACGTGTATATCCAAAGGGCGGTGTGCTTTCGAGTTTTGCTGTAGGTATGCTCGACCGAATCCAGGCAACCGTGTATTACGGTGGAGAAAACCTGATAGGTGAAGGTGAAGTAAACTGGAATCCCCGTATAGGTGTGGATGCAAGAGTCCGAATTCTGGATGAAACAGAAATAACACCGGCTATTTCTGTAGGACTTAGTACCCAGGGATATGGGGGATATGTAGATTCTACAAACAGATATATGAGAAAATCCCGGGGATTCTATGTTGTTGGGAGCAGAAATTATTATACCCTGGTAGGAGATATGAGTGTCCACGGCGGCGTCAATATCAGCCTTGAAAGGGATGATGACGATAAAGACATGAGCTTTTTCTTCGGCACAAGCCTGGCACTCTGGACCTATGGAGAAGCGATCCTGGAATATGATTTCGCAATTAACGACAACGAGGATTCCTCGATAGGGAATGATAACGGATACCTTAATCTCGGCGTGAGGTTCTACATCTCGGAACATTTCAAGCTTTCTTTTCATCTGACAAATCTCTTCGAAAACACTAAAGACGGCAGGGGATTCGGGAGAGAGATCAAAATTGAATTCAGAGATATCTTTAGAAGATAGTGTTTTTGTGAGCAGATCTTACCGATATTTCTCAAGAGAACCGGCGAAGAATAATAGACTCTTTTCAACAGCTGCAGTCTCTCTGATGATATTTATCACAACTGCATTCATTATACCTTTATCAGCTTACTCTCAGGCCGGGATTGAAGAATTATCTGAAGATACACTTTCAACGGATATATTTTATTACAAAAAATTTCTTACCTCTGGTGCTGAAGAATTTGCTGATGGATTTTTTAATTTGAACGACTTTCAGCATCTTGACCTGGCATCCAACGGACAGTTTTCAGGTTTATCCTACAGGGGAACAGATCACAGGAATCTAATACCTATATTGAATGGAATACCACTGGAATCCGTTATCTATGGATCACCTGATCTGTTCAGTATTCCATATTTTGTCATAGATAAAGTTGACTTGAAAGGTGAAAATGGACTTAAATTCCCCGGGATCTATCAGCCGGTTTATATATCTTCTAAGAAAGTTTCTCAGACTGTTCCATTCTCGAGGCTTGTATACAGGTTCGGGGATTATGCCTTTAACCATGTCGATGTTACACTTTCACGATACTTTACAAAAAATCTATCGGTTTTTGCATCAGGATCCAAGGATGATTATCCCGACAGATACCAGGACAATGATATGCGCGGATCGAAATACTGGCTGGATATGAATTATAAATTCAGGCGGTGGAATATTGACCTGCTTACGTTTGTATCCGACCACAGCGTAAATTATGACAACACGATCCCAGTTTCATATGCTGACACGACAGATTATTACAAGGAAACTCCAAGAGGAAATAATCTGAAATTCATAAGCCTGAAAATTAATAACGACAGCCTGAACTATTATCCGGAGTTATCACTTTATCTCTGGAACATGAAAGAGCAATCGACTGATTCAACGTTTTATCACAGGAAGTTCAGGGCAACTGAAAATGTAATCGGCATTCAGAGTTCAGGTGAAATACCTGAGCTATATGAAAATATAGATATATATTACAGGGGTAGTCTGCAGAGATCAAATGTCACAGGCGGTTTCGCCTGGGATCGGGGAGATGCTTTGTACACCAGTAGGCTTTCTATGACTATAAATAGTGAACTGAATGATAAAGTGAGTCTGCATATATCTCCGGAAATTACTTGGATGACCGATCAGGATATATGCATCTATAACCTGTTTGAGCTGGACTACAGATCATCTGAAAGAATAAGGTCAAAGTTGAGGTATAGGAGATCCGGCAGGTATCTATCGCTATCAGAGAAATACTTTTCAAATCCTTTTGTTCCAGGCACAACACATCCCGGTGTTCCGGACAAAGAAACTATAAATTCTATGGATTTTAAATTTTTATATAAATTCAAAAAAGGATTCTTGACTATGAATCCTTTTTTGACAAGTTATAAATCAGCCCTTTACAGTTGGGCTGGTTATGATGAGGCAAGAGTATTTAGACATATAAATGGCTATATAGGAGATATCTCGAATTTGGGTATTAATATAGATTTCAGACAGTATTTTAATCATTATGTCGATTACGGCCTGAATTATAATTTTCTCAATTCTGACATTCCAGGTGCTGATCCGGTTAACTCTGCTTCATTCCAGTTAAACCTCCGTAATCTTGAGGACATCATTACATCTAAGAATGTCGATACTGAGATCAATATAACCGGTAAATTTATCCAGAGCAGACTGGCTATGAACTATCTGCCCCTCTACAGGTTGTTCGCATATACGGGGGATGAGACACCTTCGGTAGAGATTTTTAAAATAAGGGGTTGCGCTCATATCGGGGATATATCCTTCTTTCAGGAGGTGGATATCTATTCCGATAAAAATTACCAGCCTATATTGGGGTATAAGAGAGCGAGGCAGTTTATGGTAAGGATCGGTGTGACATGGAATTTTTATAACTGATCTCCAGTCAGGATCAGAAAAAAAGGTCTGACCAATGAATAATGACAGTATGTTCCAGCCGGTTTTATCGCGGAGTAAGATATATAAAGGAAAGTACCTCGATCTTGAAAAGATGGATGTCCTATTGCCCGACGAAAGATCATCCGTCAGGGAGATCGTCAGTGTGAGGGATGCGGCGGCAGTCCTGCCTGTGGATAATGAAGGATATGCATATCTTGTTAGACAGCACAGGCCTGCTATTGGCAGAACAATAATAGAGATCCCTGCGGGACTTATCGATGAGGGAGAGACCGCTGAGCAATCGGCAGCCAGGGAATGCGAAGAGGAAACAGGTTATAAACCGGGTAATTTGACCGAACTATTAACCTATGCCCATGCTGAAGGGTATTCGACAGGTATGATCACTCTATATCTCGGAACGGATCTGGAAAGCACCGGAAGTACCAATTTCGACGATTCTGAATTTCTTGAGCTCACAAAGATCCCTTTCAGGGAATTAGTAACTAAAGTGAAGGCGAGAGAATTCATCGATTCGAAAACGATAATTTCGACTCTGATCAGTGAAAAACTACTGGATTTTTAATTTATAAAGCCGTAAATTTACTGTTTCCAAATATGGGGCTGTAGCTCAGCTGGGAGAGCGCTTGACTGGCAGTCAAGAGGTCGACGGTTCGATCCCGTTCAGCTCCACGACGTTATTAGCAGTATAAACAACAACTTAAAGAGTCTTTTGTGGAAACGCAAAAGGCTTTATTTTTGTCATTTATATATGTTTTTGTACAAAATACATGTCGTTTTGCATGTCGTGGGAAAGCAGTATCTTATAAAAATAACCGTCATAGATTTAAGAATTCTTAACATCTACTAATCAGGTGTTTCTTTTAACTTCGATTCATAATAATTTTATCTTTTATCAATAGATTCTTCTTGACATATAGATTTTTTGTCCATATGTTATAGCTAACTTTTCACGTAAATTATGCGATTATTGGATTGTAAAGGATTATTTACGAATACTGCCGATTGAAGACTCTCTTCTTTCAAACACTAATTTGCGTGGTGCAATTCTCTTTTTGTATTGCGGGTACTGTCACTTTATCATCATTTCACATTCTTTTGATGTAATTACTGGACTGCAATAATATTTAATACATTTGTTATTATTTACAAATGTTGAATTAATATTAATTTCGACATATGCATTATTGGGACCAGAGTTTCATTTTTCAAGGGGTGAATACCATTGAACTCTCATATCAAAATCTGCAGAACAATATGGATTGTAGTAATATGTTTTGAAATTTCGTTACTCAATCTTAATAAGCCTGTTTATCCACAGAGTACCTCACCGGATTCTCTGGCACTAGTGGCTATTTACTATGCTCTCGACGGTCCGAACTGGAAGATGAATACGAACTGGTTGACAGATAAACCTGTTAAAGAATGGTATGGTGTTTCAGCAAATGAGTCAGGAGTTGTAGACCAAATAGACCTGACCGAAAATAATCTGATAGGTAGGCTGCCTGCTGAAATCGGCGAATTATCAAATCTTAGTCACCTTTTTCTAAATAAGAATAACATTTCTGGAACAATCCCTGGTGAAATCTACAATCTGGTTAATTTGGAATTACTCTGGTTGAGGCAAAACAGACTAACTGGCGAGATTTTGCCTCAAATAGGAAATCTCCGAAGATTGCATTCTTTTCAAATTTCCGAAAATCAGCTATCCGGGACACTGCCGGAAGAATTTTGGCGACTGATTAGTTTGAAAACCATAGCTCTTGGTCAAAATCAGTTTACAGGCAGCCTCCCATCAGAAATTGGAAATTTGATAAATCTTGAATATCTATGGATTGGTTTTTGTAAGTTTTCGGGACAAATACCTTCCGTAATAGGAAACCTTTTGAAGATGAAAGAAATTGCAATTCAATGTAATCAATTCTCAGGCCAATTACCGCCTGAAATCGGAAACCTAACCGAACTTGAGGAACTCATATTATTTGACAATGATTTCACAGGGCCTTTTCCGGAAGAAATAACAAATCTGACTAAGTTAGAAAATTTGCGTATCAATATTAATCAATTTACTTCACTTCCGGATTTATCCGGGCTGGAAAAACTGGATTCACTGTCAGTATGGAGTAATAAACTGCAATTTGGAGATATTGAACCGAATGTTGGAAAATTCCCGGAATTTATTTACTCCCCTCAGGCAGAGGTTGGGTTTCAACAGGAAATTTATATTTCACTGGATTCAGATACATCATTATCGGTCTCGGTAACAGGCACAGCAAATAAATATCAGTGGTATAAGGACGGGGAAGCTATACCCGGGGCTAAGAAAAAGGAATTCAGTATAGATTCAGCGCAGGCTACAACGGCAGGTACATATTATGTTGAAATTACAAACAGTATTGCAGATGAATTGACGCTTATTTCCAGACCAATAATCGTATATATAAACGAAATAGAAATTCAAAATATTCGTGAAATCCTTGCAGCACTTTATAGTTCTCTTAACGGATCCAACTGGAAAAGGAATACCAATTGGCTGACAGATGAGCCTTATCGCAATTGGTACGGTGTGACTGCAGATGAATTGGGAAGGATTACCGCTTTAAGGCTAAATGAAAACAATCTGACCGGCTATTTACCCCCCGAAATAGGGGATCTTGATAGACTAGAGTATTTAGAGCTATTTAATAATAGTATCGGAGGACAGATACCTGATGAGATTGGAAAACTAATATATCTCAAAAAAATTGAATTACAGGATAACCAATTAATTGGCGAAATTCCATCTGTAATAGGTGATTTAACAAGTCTGGAAAATCTTTTATTGTGGAATAACCAATTATCCGGGCCGATTCCAGCAGAAATAGGTAACCTGCAGAAACTATTACGGTTAAACGCAAATCGAAATCAGATCACAGGTGAAATTCCCTCCTCAATAGGAGATTTGACTAATCTAATAGAATTAAATTTTTCACGAAACCGTTTAACAGGGAATATCCCGGAAGAGATTGAAGGTATGTCCGGATTAAAGAACCTTAGCTTATCGGTAAACCTGCTGGATGGAGAATTGCCTGCAACTCTGGGTAGTCTTACAAATCTGAGATTCCTTTCACTTGTTGATAACAACATTGAGGGTACAATCCCGGAAGAATCTAAAAATCTTAGCAATATAAAATATATAGCGGTTAGTAATAACCTGTTATCGGGAAATATACCTGTCGAGTTATTTACATTGGATAGCCTGAAATATCTATATTTGAATGGAAATCAGTTTTCAGGTTCTATTCCTCCGGAAATAGGAAATCTTGAGAATCTGGAATATCTGCATCTGTTTAATAACAGGCTCTCGGGCAACATTCCGGAAGAACTTGGAAAATTGACAAAATTAAAAAGAATCTGGATACAGGGAAATGAATTTGACGGACTTCCTGATATAACGGCTTTTCAGCAAAATGCAGACGTACGAATATATAATAATAGATTCACCTTTGAAGATATTGTACCCAACGCAGGCTACTTCAATCGGTTTCTATATTCTCCACAGGCTCAGATTGGAGAAGAACAGGAAATAATAATTAAAGCAGGAAATGATACCACTTTCTCAGTAGATATTCCGGAATATTTTAATACTTATCGCTGGTATAAAGATGGATATCCGGTTCAACTTGAATATCCGGTTATCCCCGGTAATCTAAATCAATTCCTTATTAGAAATGCAGCAATTGATGACATCGGAGTTTACAGACTTGAAGTAACTAATAATAATGCCAAAGACTTAAGGCTTGTGAGTAAACCTGTTACTGTACAAGTCAAGACTAAAGAGACCGGGCCTGAAATTTTCAAAGTATCCAGGAATACAGGCGGCAATACGGGTTTTGTGACGTTGAAAATCGAAGGATCGGGATTTCAGCCGGATGCTTCTGTCAGACTTACAAGAGATGGCTATGAGGATATTGTTGCGGATACACTCTGGTTATGGACAACAAATTCGACAGAAATTACTGCGGTCTTCGACCTTACTGATAAAGAACATGGATTATATGATATTGAAGTAGCAAATCAGGACAATAGTTCATGTGTATTATCAAATGCATTTACTATTGAAGAAGGAATTAGCAATACATGGTTGGATATAATAGGAAGGGATCAGATAAGGATTGGACGAGATGCAGAATTTATAATTGTATATGAAAACTCTGGGAATATTGATCTTGATGAAAGAATTATGTTTCTTACTATAGATAGCTTGATTGAATATTCTTTTGATAGCACACTAACTCAAGATCAAAATACAAATTCAGGTTTTACTAAAGGAATAATTAAAGACGATGAAAATATAATTATTCCAATTTTTTTACCCAGGTTAGTAGCCGGCGGGAGAACTGAGTCAAAGCTAATAGTTAAGTACACGAGTACCCCATTTTCTAAAACTAAGGGAAAAGAGCTTTATAAAAATCGATTATCACAACAAAATAAAAAAAAGATTCGAGTATCTATTATAGATAGACTAAAATCTAGACGATTTACTGATGCATTTGAAGAAGGAGTTATTCAGAGTACAGAGTTACAACAGTTTTACGAAGAATACAATGTAGGTATTGAAGAACAAAAAGAAATAAAAAAAGGCATTCAGAAAATCGGGAAAGGTGCGCTTTACTCATATCTTTATACCCCGCTATTTATTGGTATATTAACACTCCTGTTGATATTCATTGCCGGAATTCCCCCACCAATCGCCAGTAACTTTGCATCTCTCATTGTACAAACTGTTCTGGCCAGTTCCACTATAGTTTTACTGGCTAAGGAATTGGATAAAGCAGGAGATTATGTGCACTATAAGTATTACGAACCTGTCCAATCTCTCGATCCAAATGAAAAAGCAGGCCCCGCTGGTTTTGGTGATTCCGGATTTATTCAACCGGAAATCGAATGTAATTATACTACTTATTTCGAAAATGTCGACAGTGCAACTGCAGCCGCCCAGGAAATCAGGATTATAGATACCCTCGATTCAAATCTCGACATCTCCACTTTTCAATTCGGTAGTTTCCAGATTGCAGATACTGTGATAGATCTGTCCATTAACGGCTTATCTTTCCATAGAAATGTTATCCTCAATGATTCTGTAGCTGTTGATGTGTCGGGTAACGTTGATCCATCTTCCAGGATTGTCGAATGGTATCTCAGAGGAAATGACATAAAAACGGGTGATTACGGAGATATACTATTTCCTAATATAAATCCGCCGGAGGGTGATGGTAATGTAAAATATCTTATTAAACCGGAATCCGGTTTATCAACCGGAACAAGATTACAAAGTTCTTCAGAAATCATTTTCGACGTGAATCCACCACTGAAAACAAACATAGTACTTAATACTATAGATGCACTGCCACCAGCCAGCAGTGTTAATTATCTGAATCCAGAGCAGGCTGTATCGGGCTTCCCTGTTAACTGGTCGGGAAATGATGATGTGAACGGATCCGGGATGAGAAATTATTCGGTCTATGTTTCTGATAATGGAGGACCATACGAAGTCTGGATGACGACCGAAGCAACTTCAGCAGTTTTTACTGGGGAAAACGGACACTCGTACAGTTTCTATTCTGTGGCATGTGACAATGTCGGTCATTATGAGGTCAAGGAACCTGTATCTGAGGCAGTTACTACCATCAAACTTCCTGCTGCTATAGCTGTTTCCCCGAGTCCTTTCGTGCCTTCGCGAGGTCATTCTAAAATTACATTTTTCGGAGAGACTGTCCCTTATTCGAAAATAAAGATTTACAATAAGGCTGGAAATCTTGTAAGAATCCTTGAAGAGACTGCGGGCAGCGATATGCTTGAATGGAATGGTACAGGTAAAAACGGTAACAACCTGCCCAGCGGGGTATATATTTTCGTTGCAAAAACCAGTATTGGTAAGACCGAAAAAGGAAAATTTGCTATTATCAGATAATGGATTATTAACGTAATTACCTTTTCTAAGGGCTTTAGGATTGAGTAAAAGGAATTGTCTTTGGAATAGCATAATAATTAAGAGATATTACAATGTATACTTATCGTACAAGTATGGCGGTTCATCTGTTTCTTTACATATTTTTATTGGCAGGTGTTTCCTTTTCACAGGATAAAACCGGTGCACAATTCCTTAACATCGGTATCGGTGCAAGAGCATGTGCTATGGGAGAGGCATATTCAGGGCTTTCAGACGATCCGAGCGCAATTTTCTGGAATCCTGCCGGACTAACCGAAATAGGATCGACTGAACTGTTGGGAGCTCAGAATTTCTGGCTTCTGGATATGAATTCTCAATTTCTGGGAATAACCTGGCCCTCAACGGCAGGATATTTTGGTGCTTCTGTGAGTTATTCATCATCGGGAGATATACCAAAATATGAAAACTTCCAACGTATTGGTACGTATTCGGCTTATGATGCTGTCGCTGCGCTTGCATATGCGGAAAATTTTCAAAATCTTTTCTCATTTGGTTTAGTAGTCAAAGGCATTTACCAGAAAATAGAAGAAGAAGATGCAGAGGGAATTGCTTTAGATATTGGCATGCAAAGGACTCAAGGAGAAAACATGAAGTTGGCCCTTGTTATACAGAATTTGGGACCTGGAATAAGGTTCATTGAGCAGAAGGATCCCCTGCCATTGAATATAAAAACGGGAATAGCATATAATTATAGAATGTTTATCATTACCTGTGATATTAATATCCCCAGGAACGATGATATAGGGTTTAATACTGGTAGTGAAGCTGTGATTAAGAAACACCTGGCATTTAGAGCAGGATATAATTCTGATCAGAGCTATACAGCCGGATTCGGATTAATATTGCGAAAACTGAGGTTCGATTATGCATTTATCCCCTTGCCAGATATCGATAACAGTCATCGCTTTACTTTCAGATATTTATTCGAATGAATTCAAGAATACTGTCTTAGAATAATGACTGGTAATCAAAAGGTCGACGGTTCGATCACGTTCAGCTCCACTGGCAGGTAGAGTGTAATGATGACACTACCTTTTTATTTTTGGCTTTCACGGTCAAGAGGCCAATCTGTGAGTTGCGGGTTCAACTCAACGAAGAAAATTGCAGTTTTAAGTCAACCTTAGTTAATCAGTCGATATCCCGGTTTAGTTATTTATTTTATTGTTTTGGCAAATCAGGCACCTTCACTCAACCCTGATCCGCTATTTATGGTTTTCCAGGTTTTGCTTTAATTTGTTTTATTTAAATCCGCTTCCATGAAATTTTATTCTGAATCTATGTACAAATTTAATTTTGCCTGCAAATAGAACGATTCAAAAATTAAACCGGTATGCTAATTTATCAACGGCCGTGAAGAACCAAATCCGAGCAACAGATTTAGAGCCGCAACAATATTGTTCTTATTCGTAAATTCTCCTAAAGCATCAAATGTTTTTCCGACAGAAAGAGAGATTACCTGGTTTTTTGATATTACATAATCAATCTTAAATACATTTCTTTTCTGCGATTCTTTGTCGCCATTCATAAAGTACCGGTAAACATTTTCATATGAGATAGAAAAATTATTAGATTTTTCATATATGAACCTGTAGCCAAAATCCAAATTATCTTCGCTTAACTTGCTGTCATTTCCTAGATATCTGAGAGTTCCAAGAATCGCGAGATCATTTTTTTCGTAATCAACTGTAGTCCAGAATCCGAATCTTGTTAAGTCGCCTTCATCGAAATTATTGTCGGTAAAATCATAAACGACACCGGCTGCAACATCCCATTTCCATCCCTC
>JANQEH010000021.1 GCA_028278455.1 bacterium | reverse complement strand
TCGGAATGGATTCGAATATCCCGGTATATATACCCTGAAGCAGGGGGATAATATACATTGTGTTTATAGTTAACGGGAAGGAGTCAACAACTAATTATTTGGAGGATGTATTATGATTACCAAAAAACTACCCTTAGTTTTTCTGATCATCTCTGTTCTATTATTCACTGCCGGCCTGCTGACCGCCCAGGAAAAAGCGGAATCCCCGCCTGACGGGGAACTGCTTTCCTACAAAATGCCCACGGACTTTGTAGCAAAAGCGGGAACTATGCTGATGCCGTTGCTCAACTATGGTTCATTCGGGACCGCCCCGCCGAACAGAGAAAGATTCCCGGATATGGATAATTACCTCACTAATTTCGCACTATGGGTTGGCGGAGTTGACGCTTCGGGTAATATCTTCGTAGTATCCGGAGACGGAAATGAAATCTCACCGAGGACCGAATGGATACCAAATCCTATCAGAACTAAGGTCAGGATCGACAAATCATCTTTAGTACGTAATTTCAATGTAAAAACGGAATATTCGGATGAAATCGAATTCAGAGGGCATATACCGGTTGGTTTAAAGGTAACTCAGGTACTCACCACCGCCAATGACAAAGGGTGGACGACTTTTACATTCAATGTTGAAAATACATCTGAAACAGCCCTGAATGAAGTATATATTGGTTTCAAAGCCTATATAAAGGCTCCCGGAAAAGACAACATGCCGTTCAAGTCAGATACCCGTTTTGATCTTACATCGGCAGCGAGGATACCTTATGTATCCGATTCAAACGGAAAGAAGGATGAATCGAAGATGATCAGCCTTGTACCGGGAGCGGATAGAAACGTCCATATCGCATGGTGGGGAGGTAATTCAAAATTGTCCGATGAAGTTAAGTATAATTACCTTAAAGGTACACCTGAAAAAGCCTTAAGTAACAGGTCATATAACAATTCTGTCCTGATCTCTGCCGGGCCATTTACCCTCCTGCCCGAAAGACCTGAGAAACTTACAGTTGCTGTTGTTCAGGGTAAGGGTGAGGCTAACCTCGAATCGAGAGTAATGACAGCCCTGCCTTCTGCACCGGCCCTTAATATCAGGAAAAGCGCATCAGACGCTATAACATCTGAGCTGACAAAGATACCGGATGAATTCAGGCTGATACAGAATTACCCGAATCCGTTCAATCCCAGCACTACCATAGCTTACCACATGAAAGAAGCCGGGAATGTCAGCATAACTGTCTACGACATAACCGGAAAAGAAGTAGCGAATCTCGTTTCGGATACGAGGCCGGCGGGAATCCATTCTGTTACATGGAATGGACGGAACACGACCGGCAATATCGTGGCATCCGGTGTTTACCTGTACAAGATCAGGGTAACTAATTCCGGTGGTGTAGCCTTCCAGAGTATTAAACGGATGGCATTCATTAAATAATATCAGGGCATTCTAATAAAAATTAACTCAAAATATATAAATTTGAGGGGCATAAAAATGAAAAGAACGATTGTTATAATAAATGTATTGATATTATTATTTGTGTTTTCAAATACTGTTATTGCTCAGGAAACTTTCTGGTGTCTCGCAACGATCAGGGATGTTGCTTCTGATGACATTTTGGAGAACGATCAATTTCATATAAAATTTACAGTTGAATATTCTGTGGAAGGTATTGACAGAGTAGTTTCAAAGACTGAAATAGCGAATGGGCCTAATTATCCGAATCCGGTATTAATCGAGATCGATATACCTGAACCGCAGTATGTTGGTATGGATTACCAGGTTACTGAAATAAGGGCATCATATCTGCCGCTGAATCCTTACCAACTAGAGTGTGCTGTCGGAGACTGCAGCAGTTTCGGTACATCATTAATGCCTACATTCTATGTAGATATGGTATCTACACCCAATCCGGATGTTGACGGTGATAATATCGATGATAGTGAAGAAATTGCACTTGCCCAGATGTTCTCTCCTGTCTTGGTCAAAACGGTTACAGGCGATCCTAACACAACCGAAAAACAGGGAGGCCTTGCAAAGGTTGAAGATTTTATTGCGAGTTCACATCTCTATTATCATGGCAGCCTAGTGACTACAACTCCATGGACTTCAACTTTACAGTATGATGGTCATGTGTGGCATCCAGCTGGTTATTGCTCTCATGCAATACCGGGTGTTGATATTTGGGGTAAGACAAAAGAAAATGAACTTAGAGGTCAGAATCCAGGTCTATATTATCTGGGAGCATCCTCTCCAAATATACCTCTATATTATCATGTGTATAAAGAGGGAAATTATTATTATGTTCAATACTGGATGTGGTTCAATTTTAACGATATTAGAGATCAGACTATGCAGGAAACATGGCATGAGGGTGACTGGGAACATATATCAATAAAAATAAGTAAAAATGGAAGTTCATATACACCTGTTGCAATAAATTTATACCAGCATGAGGGGGGGCACACAAAAACGAATCTCAGCTCAGAAGGGAAATGGTCATCAACGGGTAACTATCCTTCAAATGTAAAGATAGGATATGATACAAACCATAAACACCCTGTAATATATGTTGCTTCAAATGCACATGCATGTTATTTTTATAATGACCTGCGATATAAAGTCGTAGTGACAATGTGGCCAGGTGCCCCTGTGACTGCTGAATCCTATGTTGATGTTGTAGATTATAGTGTAAATCTTAATGGTACATTATGGCAGGATTATCACATATTCAACTGGAATAATCTTATAAAATTGGGTGAATCACGTGAAATTTGGGATTCACGCTGGCATGGAGGCATATGGTATGAAGTTCATTATTATAGTACAGATAAAAAATGGAATGCATTCATGGGCAGAATGGGTGCTTATAAAGTTATAGTTGATTATATAATTGATAAATTGGCTACAAAATCTCCCTTCCCTCCTTATCATGGGAATATTAGCCATGAATATTATGATTTTTCAATTAATTCCACAACTTCTGGTTTTGGAAATCATAACAAAACAACGCCACTGCCAGTATTGACTACTTCTGTTATTTCATGGATTCAATAGTGAAATCGGAACACAAATATAAATAGGTAAGGTATGATCATGATAAAATATGTCTTAATAATTTTAAGTTTGATTATGTATCTTCATACTTTTGCTTTTTCTCAAGACCTAAATACAGTGCTCAAAGAAAAAAAAGTGAAAATCATACTGAAGAATAGTCAATTAGATTCGGCTTTATTGAACCAATATGATAGTATTCCACCTAAATCTCAATTAATGGCTAGAGGATTATTCGTATCATATTCTGATGAGTTTTTTACATTGTATGTAAAAGAAACAAATAATACGTTAAGAATTTCAATTTCTTCAATTACGAAGTTTAATTATTCTACTGGTATAAGATCATATACTAAAGAAGGTGCAATAGCAGGGGGTGCGATTGGCGGAATGCTGGGAATTGCATTTATTGTAAATCATGATGACTTAAATAGTAGTAGTTCAGGTGCTATAAATTCGGAGTTTATTAGCATTCTTGTTGCATGTTCCATATTAGCAATTGGTTCAAGTATAGGTTCATTTATAGGGAGTATTTTCAAAACCGAGAAGTGGGAGGAGATTCCGCTGGACACGTTCAAAAGAGGATTAAAACCGCCGGGCAGGTATTACCCGATCGTGCGATTTCAGTTCCAGTTTAGGAAGTAATTAGCTTCTGTGTTGGAGCAGGTTTCAAACCTGCTCCAGCTATTAAGTTGGACTAATTGGTAATTCGAAATGCAGCAGCTCAAAAAAGTGCAAATAATCAGCTCATATATCATATGTTGTATGATATTTGGGCTTCTTTCAACCTCAACTATTGCCCAGGAAGTCTCCGGGGTAAAAGTTGATGATTTTCTAAGAATCAGTTTGAAAGATAGCCTCAAATTCAGGAACAATGATTTGTTGCAGATCAGAGGTTATTTTGCCGGATCAGATAAAGGAAATCTAATGCTCAGACATGATCCCGACAAGGAATTCAGAATCTATGCATTATCCCAATTGACAAAAATTGAACTTTATCAAGGTAAGAAAACACAAATGAAATTGGGATTCTTTATTGGATTTGTCACCGGATATTTATCCACTTTCCTAGTTTTAGCAGATAGTGAGGCTCCTTTGGATGGGGAAGATGTGTATCTGCGACTTGGACCGGCTTTTGGCCTTTTAGGCGGATTCCTTGGAGGTGTTATAGGAGATATGATCATATCCGAGAAGTGGGAGAAGGTTCCACTGGACAGGTTCAAGGGAGGATTCAAATCGCCGGGCAGGTATTACCCGATCATACGGTTTCAGTTCCCGTTGAGGAAGTGAATTCAAAAACATAGAGTCTTAGCATATTTGTTGGAGCAGGTATCAAACCTGCTCCAGCTATATGAAAACGGTATTGATATGAAGAAATACTTAATCGTGATAATTGGAATTAATATTCTCATTCAAAATTCTTCATTTTCACAGGAAGTAAACGAATTATTGAAGAATAAAAGGGTACAAGTCGTTTTCAATAAAGAATTAATTGATTCAATGACTATTAAGAATACCTTTCAATCATATAATAATACTATATTGATAACCACCGGAATATTTTCTGATATTTTAAACGAAAATATCCAGATACTTAATGAGTATACAGATAGTGAATTAATTATTCCGGTTAACTCAGTTCTAAAATTAAAATATTCTACCGGCAAAAAATCGTATTTTACTCATGGAGCCATAGCAGGTAGCATAGTAGGCATTGTTATTGGCGCAGCTATTATATCGTCAAACTCTAACTCTACAGGTTCTTCAAGCAATAGCGGTGTTATAGATATACCGGATACAGATACTGACTTCTATGCTATCCTTGGGGCAATTGCCGGGATTGGTGTATGTACCGCAATAGGCGGTTTGATAGGTCATCAATTAAAAACCGATAAGTGGGAAGAAATCCCGCTTGACAGTATCAGGGGTGGCCTGAAACCGCCGGGCAGATATTACCCTATTCTGCGATTCCAGTTTTCCCTGAGGAAGTAATTAGATTCTGTGATGGAGCAGGTTTGAAACCTGCTCCAGCTATAAAAAAATTTGAAGAAAACAATGAAAAATATTTTTTTCTCGTTATTGTTGTTTCCTTTTCTTTGTGTTCAAAGTATCTTTGCCCAGTCTAAGGACTCAGATACAATAAAAACATTTAGATTGTATTCTAAAGAACAGTTCTCAGGTACAGAAAACCTGTTTATCGGTTCAGTATTTGATAAAGATAGTTTTTCTATAAGGCTACAGATCCAGAATGAATCCGGAATTAAGAATATTCCATTTTCATCTATAACCAAAATCGATTTAAAAACCGGGCAAGGATCTTATGCCAAGAGAGGTTTTTTTATCGGTTTAGCTATTGGTTCACTTTGCGGTTTTGCCTCCAGTGCATCCGTAGCATCACAGGGTTCGTTAATTGATGACGAAACGATATGGATTACTGTACTGGCTGCAGGATTAACCGGCGGTCTTATCGGAAGCATGATAGGAGAAAGTATGAAAAGAGACCGCTGGGAAAGAATAACATTCGAGCAGTTTAGAAAAATGATAAATTCACAGTCTGGATATTACCCGATCATGCGGTTTCAGTTCCCGTTGAGGTAGTGAATTCAAAAACATAGAGTCTATTTTGGCGCTTACAAACTTGTTTGTGGGTGTATCGATATAACATTCTGTGCTGGAGCAGGTACCTAACCTGCTCCAACATTGAAATTTATAATACAAAGTTGAGGCAATTCTGTTTTGGGCTTTAGGCGGATCTATAATAAAACGAGAAAATGTATTATCGTACATATTTTTGCTATATTTTTAACAGCAAATAATCTCTTTGCCCAAATCATAGAACCTGAATTTGATAAAGAGGCTGAATCCACACCGTTTTCGCATATTCTTGCCGGGATTGGAGCCGGCCTGGCTGTCGAAACCGGAATATTCTTTGTCACCGGGGGAGATGCAGACGATCTGTTCAGCTTTCAATACGCAGGGGCCGCAGTTTTGTCAGCACTTGGACCGATTATAATGGGTAAAAAGGTTTATAATGATAAAGGTAAGGCTCTCGATGCATTTATCGGATCATCTGGAGGTATGGGGATAGGCATTATCATCAACGCTATAGGTTATTTTCCGGACCGTTTTAATAACGAGCTTGGCCCCGGCAGCGGTAAACACGAAAAACTCCTTAAAGATGACTACGAATTTTTTTTCTTCACTGTTGCAATGATCTCTGCTCCAATTTTCTCCTCTTATTTCTATAACCACCCGGATGAAGAAAGTAATTCAAACGCTGAATCAAAAAGTATATCTTTTTTTAAGAGTAATATAATTGCCAGAAACGAAAAGGACTTTTTCGGCAGTTATTTAATTTATAAAACCGATTTTATCAGGATCGAATTCTAAACAATTACTACCAGGGAATATGATAAAATTCATTTTAACAACGATGATCTTTTTCTGCATACTTTTCCATTATCCATTATCCTCCGGAGCACAGGAAATGAAGGTTATAATGTTTAATTATCCTGTCCGGATAATGGTAGATAAAAGCGGACTTGATTCCTCTTATTCAGACGAAGCAAAACTTGTAGTAAACAACCAGTTTTCTATCAAGGGAAATGTAATTTCATATTATAACAAGAATATAACGATAAAGACAACAGATTCTGAACTTCCCTATATTTTACCGTTTAAATCAATTTCTAAGGTAGAATTCAATAGCAAAAAAGGCTCGTACTTTACACATGGAGCCATAGCAGGCGGTATAATCGGTTGTGCTGTTGCTGTTGCTGTTATATCATCAAATTCCAATACTGGAGGATCGGCACAAACTGATGTTTATAGTGGCCCGAATTTTGATGTTGATTTTTTAGAGGTCGTTGGGACGATTGCCGGTATCGGTGTTTGTACTGCATTAGGCGGTTGGATTGGCCAACAATTCAAGGTCGAAAAGTGGGAGGAAATTCCGTTGGACAGATTCAGAGGAGGCTTCAAACCACCGGGCAGGTATTACCCGATCATGCGTTTTCAGTTCCCGTTGAGGAAGTAATTAGTATCTATGTTGGAGCAGGTTTAAAACCTGCTCCAGCTATGATTTTGTATAGTACAACCCCCTCAATCCCCCTTTATTAAGGGGGATTTTTGAAACAAATTCATGTCACCTATTTGATAATGGGGATAAGTGAAAAACACCAATATGCTATAATAGGCTGACAGGTATTCTTAATCTGTCGTCAGCACTACCTTCCCCATGCTTTTCCGGGAGAGGATGCGGGCGTGGGCTTCGGATGCTTTCTCCAGCGGATACGTGCTGTCTATGATTGGCCTTACCTTTCTCTCCCGGAACAGCCCCATGATCTTCTTGAACGCTTCCCGGCTCATTTCCGGGTGTTCCTTCATCAGGGCAAGGATATTCACTCCGAAAACTCCGTGACTGTGCCCCAGCAGGTGCAGTGGGCTGATCTTGAACTGATTCAGGAATTTCCATGCGAGTGACAGCTTATTCCTGCCCGAATAATCGGCGACACCGAGCAGGATCACCCTGCCGTTGGGATGCAAAAGCTTCAGGTCTTTCCTCAGATTATCCGGCCCTATAGAATCAATGATAAGATCGAGGCTTCTCGGCCCGTGTACTTTCTCTATGGACCTTTGAAAGTCCCCGGTCCGGTAATTCACAGGATGATCGACACCCAGTTCCTTCAGAAATTCCATCTTCTCATCCGATCCGGTTGTTCCGAATATTTCGGCATCCTCGAGCTTCAAAAACTGAACAGCGGCAACACCGACACCTCCCGCGGCCGCATGGATCAGAGCCCTTATCTTCTTAAATACCGGACCCGTGTTATAGATGCACCAGTAAGCCGTCATCCAGTTGACAGGAATGGATGCCGCATTTTCGAAAGCAAGCGAATCATCCAATTCCTGTACGGCGAATTCTTTGCAGACGGTGTATTCTGCATAACCGCCGAAATGGGAAAATCCGACCACTCTCTGTCCCGCGCTGAATCGGGTTACACCAGATCCTAATTTTTCGATTATCCCGGCGACTTCATATCCCGGAACGAACGGAACCTCAGGGGCATCGGGATAGATCCCCTGAGCAGCGAGGATATCGGCGAAATTCACTCCTGCTGCGTGTACTTTGACGAGAATTTCATCCGCTGCCGGCTCCGGAACCGGCGCTTCCCGCACCTCAAGAAACTTCGATGATCCGGTTTTAGGTATGTATATGGCTTTCATGATTATATCCGTTTTTTGTCATTCTCTGCCTGCCCCTTCAGTCTGGGGCGTAAGCGGGAATCCAGTTTTTTTGACGCCGTTTATTTATTGTAATAGAAAAAGGATCAAATTTTTTGTATCTGAGTTTATAAGATCCTGAAACAAGTTCATGATGACAAGTTTTAATTCTTATTGGACTTTTATCACATCCTCCTCATATATGATATCATCGCTACTGCAATGAATAAGAACAGAAAATAAGTGTTCTGCATTATCCTCCGGGCCTTTCTCTGGATCTCACCCTCCATCTGCATTACGTAGAATCTCAGATTCTTATCGAATTCACCAGTCTCTTCGCCGATGTGAAAAACCTGCTTCAACCTGAAAGGCAGGTAGAAATTCTGATTGACGGCATCCGAGATAGTTGAACCTTCCTCAAACCTGTCGGCTATATTCTTCAGCTCCCTGCCGTAAATGGTGTTTTCGATCGCATCTCCTGTAAGGTTCAGTATCTCCCCGATATATAGTCCGGAATTGCAGAGAGAGAGGAACATCTCTGCGAACTGCTTGTGGAGCATATCGCGGTATAGCCCCTTCAAAGCCGGCATGTACAGCCGGAACCTGTCCCAGGCAGTCTTGCCTTTCCACTTCGTGAAGAATCCTTGTGTCAAATCCCATAACAGGACAGCAGCTACTATCGTTCCGGCAGCCAGGAGATAATTCTGAAATGTCATCAAGTTCATGATCGCCGGAATAAAACCGTTTAGTCCGTAAGTCTTGATCATGTATATAACGAACATGCCGAGGAGAATGATAGCGAACAGGATCTTCGGATACATGAAGGTCTTCTTCAGTTCGTAATTCAGCTTTCTTTGCGCTTTCAGGTATGCCGTCATCCGTCCCAGCGTATCCTGAAGTGTACCGCTTGCTTCTGCAGCTTTTATGCTCTTGATATAGTATTCCGGAAATATTTCCGGGTATTTATCGAGTGTGCTCGAGAGGGTATGCCCTTTTTCGAGATCGAGGGTAATCGTTAAGATGGCATCTTTGAGGACCTTGCTTTCGGTCTGCTTCTCGAGGACATCCATCGTAGTCGAGAGCAGGAATCCTGCCTTGAACATAACCTTCATCTGCTCCGTAAAGAAGATCAGGTCGTCAGTAGAGACACCCTCCCCCATCCTCTTGCCGAAAATGACCTTGAAAAGTTTTTTCGTTCCCTTATCCAGCTTTGGCGACATTAGGCGTTACAACAATTTAATGCTGTATCCTTCCAAATGTTATTAAACTTATGGATATTCAGAGAATTCTTCTATTAAATTGCATTCCATAGTACATTTTAGAAACATCCCCCTCAATCCCCCTTCGAAGGGGGACTCATTATAAACTCGCCCCTTGAGGGGGGATCAAGGGGTGTGTAAATTCGTTTAAGTCAATAGCAAAACATAGATTATACTTGCATTAGGACAAGTATACATAATACCCCATACACAAAAAATAAGAGGCGGCCGACACTAAGTGCCAACCACCTCTTTCCTCCAAACATAGTTTACAGCTTTACCTGTGTTATCGGCTCAAGCTGTTTATAACTTTACAACACCTAGAACTTCTTTGACAGCTTCAACAGAATGATCGAACATTTTCTGCTCTTCATCATTCAGGTCGATCTGGATTATCTCTTCGATACCGTTCGTTCCGAGTTTTACGGGAACACCCATGTAGATATCATTAGTGTTGTATTCACCCTGGAGCCATGCGCAGCAGGGAAGAATTCTCTTTTTATTCTTAATGATTGACTCAGCCATTTCAACTGCAGCGGCTGCCGGTGCATAGTATGCGCTTCCTGTCTTGAGAAGCTTAACGATCTCTCCACCGCCTTTTCTTGTGCGGTCGATAATAGCTTCGAGTCTGTCTGCTTCAATAAGTTCCGGAAGAGGAATACCGGCTACTGTTGAATATCTTGCCAGGGGAACCATCGTATCGCCGTGACCTCCGAGTACGAATGCTGTTACGTCCTGTACGGAGACGTCGAGCTCGAGAGCTACAAATGAACGGAAACGGGCTGAATCAAGAACACCGGCCATACCGAATACTCTGTTTGCCGGAAAACCGCTGACCTTCAATGCGACATAGCACATTGCGTCCAGGGGATTCGAAACGATTATCAGTATTGAATTAGGTGAATACTTAACAACGTTCTCTGTAACGTCCTTAACGATCTTGGTGTTAGCTTCTACGAGATCATCGCGGCTCATACCCGGTTTACGGGGAAGACCGGCAGTAATGATAACTATATCGGAATTGGCTGTATCTTCGTAGGAATTCGTACCGATCATTTTTGTGTCGGTATATTCTACTGGCGCAGATTCCCACATATCGAGCATTTTGCCCTGCGGCATATCTTCTACTATGTCAAGGCATACTACC
>JANQEH010000011.1 GCA_028278455.1 bacterium | reverse complement strand
GTTCAGCTTCTTTATCGAATAGGCGATTCGGTTACCAATTGTATTAGCCCGCTTTATCCGCATTTTCCGCTGATGTTGGGTTGGGTTCACAAATATCATAAAAAAACAGGTGTGGGCACGATAATCTCACTCCTGCTGCCTTATGCCATAATATTACTTATCACCTGGATAGGACTGCTGTTTATCTGGCAGGGATTCGATTTGCCAATTGGAGTAGGAGAAGGCATCCATATATTAGATAAGTAATATCTATAAGGAATATTGGTTTGACAAACTGGAAAGGGATACCGTAGATATGGCCTTATGAATAATCTGGGGTATACTATCAGACGGAAACAAATGGATTCTGAAACGAGACTCAGAGAATTTTCATACTATAGAATCATTAGCTGAGTGTAAAAAGTGCAAACCTTATGTTAAGTGTACAATACCACTCAAATGAAAAGATTATTACATTTGCGCAAAGGAAGTAAAACCTGTACTGATCAGGATAATATTTTATCGCAATTGCGTCCAAAAAGTGTCCACTTTTCCGGGAAGAATTGGGAAGTTCAGGTAAATAAACCATCCGCATTATCCTCCTTACTCTTTTCTTATAATAAGTTACAGTTGCTTTTTATTTTTAAAGCCTCGCAGGAGTAAAAGGAGAGCATTTTGGGAGAAAAACGGGAAAAACAGAGGAAAAGGAAGGAAAGCGTAGGGAGACGCTATATTCTCTTCTGATAACGATTTAGGCGGTAGGGTGTATCCCGCAAGAAAATATAAAAATCGATCTTTTTGGGTTAAACTCCCGCCGTATCCACTAAGCTGTAGTTTATATGAAAAAGCATACTGACTAAATATTATGAAAACACGTGTAGTCCAAACGAAATGAAGTCAGGAATGACTGATCAGGTTTCAGCTAATACAACTTTTTCTTGCCAGCTCGTCCGATGCGATATGCATCCGGATCAATCTCAATAAGAACAACATGAAGAGCGGTTGTAAAAATAATCTTAATCGGAAAATTAACTAGCAAAACCAAATTTTCCACTTTCAGCTCCTATGAAATTGGACGTTGAGATATAGTGTGTTTCAGGAAGTATATTGAGCCGATTTATTTCAGTGTTTGACAACAAATATTTGTTTATTTATATTGAAAATCTATATCAAGATATTTTTATACAGTAACTTGTGCAATATTAAAGAAATTGCTAAAAAGAGAATAAACAAATATGAAAATTCGTGAGGAAGTCGTCAATTGGCTTCTGGAGCATGATAATCCTCCTGTACGTTACCTGTCGTTAATAAATCTACTTAAGAAAACAGAAACGGATTCGAACGTCCTGTACACCAGGCCTAAAATAAAAGAATACACTGTATCAAAGGAAATTCTTTCGCAATCCGATAAATTCCTTGGTGAGCATAAAAATTTGAAATGGGAATGGAATTATAAAAACAAGTATTGGCAAATTATCTTTTTGAGTCAATTTCTGGCAGGTGGGAAAGATCCTCGGATTGCACGAGGAGTTAATGAAATACTGGACAATCTGAAATGGATCAAAAAAAGCGGCGCTCAATGTCTCACCGCGTCCATCCTGTCTGCGCTTAATAGGCTTGGATATAATAATCATCCTGTTGTGTCAAGAGAGATTGAAACATTGGCAAAACGAATTATTGCTGATAAGGGTATTATATGCAATGAAATGAATAACAGCCTGTATTCTGACTGTTATATGGCGCAGCCGAAACTCCTTCTTTTATTTGCTGATATCCCTGCTGACAAGCGAACAGACGCTCAGAATACAGCTGTTAAACTCATGGTAAACAAATTGATTAATAATGAAATTCATATCTATGTTCCTTCTACACAGAGAATGTGGCAGAAAATATTGGAGAAAGCTCCTAAGCGTGTTGACTTACCTGAAGGTCAGAAAGTCAAGGATTGGATTCATGGTCAGCGGAAAGATTTTCTCAAGGTTCAGGGGCTTGGAGAAAGAATTCCAAAAAAAGGTTGGCTCAAGTTTGGATTTCCCTTACCATATAATTCTGATATTCTCGAGGCCTTGTATGCACTTGCATTACTGAAAATCCCGATGCAAAAAAGTTTTCAGAAACCATTAGACGTCATTTTGCAAAAGATGACACATGATGGAAAATGGATAATGGATAATTCTCTGAACGATAAAATGCTGGTGAATGTGGAAGAAAAAGGAAAACCGAGCAAATGGCTTACTTATTACGCACTATTTGTACTTAATCATTTCAGAATTACACAAATCGATCACTAATCCATTTCTATCTGACAAATTTATGATTAACATTTTTTACGGAAGTAATTCGGGAGCATTTTTGAGAAATAGCGAGGAAAACATAAGAAAATGACGGAAAAGACAGGTAAACAATAAATACTATTCCGACAACGAATTAGTGTGCAAGTTGTTATGCTATAATGAGTTATAAAAACCACTATTTGAGGATTCGTGTCCCGCGGTCTCCAACATCCGCCGCTGCAATCAATTGTAGTCTAAAGAGTTACTGCATTAGTGTTTTTTAACGAATTTAGCAATTTGTTTTATTTTACGAAATTGTGGTTTTTTCTACTTCGGTTATATAAATTTTAAGCTCCTCGAATTGATAATTTTCTTTTTTAAAACAACCTCCATTTCACAGATAGGTACATTTGATTTCTAGATCTTTAATACGCAATAAAAGCTAACGTTTAATTATTAAGCTATAAAGTGTAAACTGTTCTGACGAATAACACTAAAGTGGAAGATATTGGGAATGTAATCAATACAGAAAATTATGAAATCGATCTGTATGTTGCTCCGGTGAAAGCTATCTTATTTACGATTCAAAATCTCTTGAAGGATTTGACAAATATGATCTTTATAATGCTTTTGAGAAGTAGAATCATACCCAGACATAAACGGTAGATATGGGAGGAATAATCAATTCATCTGGTTTTGACAGGATATCATTTATCACATCAGATGGAAAGTACTTCTTCTTTACTAGTGACAGATCTGGCCATAGTGATTTTTTCTGGTGGATGAAAGAATATTAGAGACTATAAAACCGGAAGAATTGAAACAGAGTTTAATAGAAAACAATTGAATATCAACCTCATTATTCATACTTTATTAAAGTAGAATTTGCTTACAAGATAAGATCGTGTAATTCTGTAAGCAAAATAAAATATCCCAATCCATCTTATTATGATAAATTTAACAATTTTAATTTTGCTGCTATTCTTTATTTCATGTTCGAAAAATGATAATACTGAATCATTAGAGTTTATTCGGGATTTCCATGGACAGTATCTTGGTCAAAAGCCACCGGGGATGACTCCCGAAGTATTTGCACCTGGGATTATCTCCGGGGTGGAAGCTGTCCTCAATGCAGCCTTTTCTCCGGATGGCAATGCGTTTTATTATTCGTCCATATCTGATTCAGGTCAGTATACAGTAAAATACTCATACAGTATAGATGGTAATTGGACAATCCCTGAAACTGCACCATTTTCCGGAGAATTTAATGATGCGGATCCCATATTCTCTTATGACGGAAGGTATTTATTCTTTGTTTCCGACAGGCCTGAAACAAGCAATGACAAAGAAACTGATTTGAACGTCTGGTACATTGAAAGATCCGGTAAAAAATGGACAGAGCCGGTCAATGCCGGGGGAAATGTCAATACCGAGGTAAGTGAGTTTTATCCTGCAGTTTCAGGTGATATGACATTGTATTTTACTGCAGAATATGAAAATGGCTATGGCAGGCGGGATATATACAGATCGGAATTTGCTAATGGAGTTTACTCAGAGCCTGAGAACATAGGTGAAACGATCAATACAGAGTATGATGAAAGTGATGTCTTTGTAAGTCCCGGAGAGGAGTATATCATTTACAAGGTCAGTGGCAGGCCGGATTCTTATGGATATGGGGATATATTTATTAGTTTTAAGGATGAGAATAATAACTGGGCCGAAGGGATAAATATGGGAAGAATTATTAATACTGCTGCTCATGAATATTGTCCCATAATGTCTCCGGACATGAAGTACTTTTTCTTTACCCGGGTAATAAATGGTAGGGGACATATTTACTGGATTGATGCAAAGGTCATTGATGGATTAAAGCCGGATAAAATTAGATAGCCTAAATGTTACCTACTGAATGGCAATTTCTGCCGTCTCCGCCATCCGCCGCTGCAATCCATAGCATATCATGGGATCAGGTCTTGTAGTATAAGGGATGTGGCAAAGCAATTCATAACCCTACAATTCCTATTAATTAAACAAGGAGAAAAGTTTGTTTGATGATTTTGATTTCAGTTTACTTGATGATCCAGATTTCAAGGAAGATTCTGTACGAGAAGAATTAATCGTACCATTGCTTAAGAAATTAGGATATACAGCAAGTGGATTCCATAAGATAGTACGTGGTAAAGCTTTAACCCATCCTTATATTTACATTGGTTCTAAGAAATACAAAGTGAACATTTTCCCTGACTATTTATTAGTTGTTGATGATGAAAATAAATGGATATTAGATGCAAAAGCTCCAAATGAAAATATTCACTCAGGGAAGAATCCAGAACAGGCATTCAGTTATGCGATTCATCCAGAAGTTCGGGCAAAGCGGTATTCTTTGTGTAATGGTAGGCAAATAGTAATATTTGATGTTTCAAAAAAAGATCCTATAATCTCAATCGAAATGAGTGAATTAAGTAATGAATTTAGAGAAATTGAAAGGTTACTTAGTCCAATTGCATTTCAAAAACCTTATATTTTTGATTTTAAACAAGATTTTGGCATTACTTGGTTAAAATTAGGATATGAACCAAATTTTATTATCTATTTCATACCAATGGGAATTCCAACGATAGCAAAGGTCGAAGAAGGATTATATACAGCTTTTGTCAATATAGGATTTGGGGAAGATGACTTAGCAACATCATTTGATTTTGACGAGACACGTTATAGGCAACTTTTGTTATCCATTCCTGAGAAACAGGCAGATTTGATAAAAGCTTCATTAGAAAGACAGCCATTTCAGATAATATTTGATGAAGATGATATACCTGAATTATGTATCGAGGCAAAATTAGGGGAAGAAATCATTTCAAATGAAAATGAAGAATATTGCCCATTGATTGTAAACAAATTTTATTCTTTATAGTTACTATTTGATACCCTTAGATAGACTACTTTAGTTAAGTTGTTGCTAACTCTGAGTTATTAATATTAACAATTGTTGCAAAGTTCTGTATTTTAACCTGTCCGTCTCTACGATTAATAGTAGCTGTAATTTGTTTTTATATAACATGTTACAGTAATTATGAATTATACCATTTTAGCTAAGTTTCTGATTTATTACTACTTGAATTGTCCCACCTGGCAGGAGCTATTTTGTAGTCTCCTGTTTTTCATAATCATTTATATTATGCATTTGTTGTAATGATATATATTATAGGTATTTGTTACAATATCTTTTGCCATGATGGAATCTGGAAAATGCTGTCTTCTGCCTCCTCTTCCAAATGCTTAAAAAGTGGTGCCGGTATAGTTAGCGTCAGGGTATCATCCCTGAACTTTTTGCGCATAACTTCCCGCCCGTCCGCACCGAGCATACCCAGTACAGGTTTTGGTTCAGGCTTGTCTGCCTGGTCATAAGCGAATGCTCCAATGCTAAAGCAATCTGCTCCCTGGGGAACCTGAACAGAGTCTGTTCCATGCATTACTGATCCTGCAAATGTAACTAGGCACGAAAGTTCAACAGGATTCACTGAAAAGATGACTGCACGTATATTATCTTCCGAATCAGTGCTGCTGAAAGGTTTAAATAAAACGTATTCGTTGGGAATGTCATATCGAGGCATTCCTTTAAGGATCCACTCTTCTGCTAATTCAGCACTGCAGTGTCTGCGCTCACCATATTCAAACATATCTTGCCATGTCTCCCTAACAGTATTTATATTGGCCCTATATGCCTCCTGATAGCGTGCGGATCTTAGCCCCTTACTGAACAAAGCTGAGAAATGGTCGAGTTTTTCATCTGATTCACTGAAATCGGTTTCAAAACCGAGAGCTGCACGCCCCCCCGAGCATCTGATAGTATCACGACTGCCTCCCGCGATCTTTCCACGCCGGGCCGCTTCCGCAAAGAGATTAAGGATACAGCCGTACTTTCCGCTTTTAAACTGCAGAGTATTTTCCGGCAATGTATCACTCCAGACTACAGCCACAGGTTCATATTCCGGTTTCAAATTTTTTACAATTTTACTTTCCATGCTCTATTCTCCAATTAAATATGTATTATCACTGTAGTTAAGTAGATTAAGATGATTAATATCTATAAAATATTACAGAAATTATTAAGGAGTTTCAAGTACAAAATCGGTTATACGGATTCATTTCCTGAGAAGGTTTACCATACAGTATTACAGTCTTGTCAACAATAGCACTGACAATCCAGTAATAGAAGAATATTCTTTTTGCGCAAAAACCTATAATTGTATTAAATCGTTACTATGGTTTGGTGTTGTTCTCCTGAGCTTGATATGAACTCGTAAAACAGGTAAAAAAAGAATGCAATTTGAATGAATACATACCGACTTGAAACATCTAGATGTTACCCACTGAATGGCACTTTCTGCCGTATCCTGTCGCATTCGCAATTTTATCAAAAGCTTGTATTTTGCTGTAATTATTGAGGTTGTGGCGTCTAAATAAGGAGGAATCGACTCCCGCCGTGTCCACCATCAGCCGCTGTAATCCATTGTAGTCTTACGGAACAGGTCTTGAAACATAAGAAATACAGTATTTCATGACCTGATCCCATCTTATGCAATGTACAAGGAAAAACTGCACACATACTATATGCGGTAATTCAAAATATATTACATTTTCATAGCATTCAAATTAATCAAGATACTTTACCTCAGCAAGCTTCCTTGGTATTGTCCTTTTAAAATTATATTTTGGATATCCCAAAGTTATACCAGCATATACTTCACGGTCTTCGGAAAGTCCAATCAAATCTCTTATTTCCTGCACTCTGTTGCACATCGGAGGTATCAGATCATTGAAACAGGTCCCGATATTCAATACTCTGGCCATCAATACAGCGTGGAATGCTGCAACAAGACAATTCTCAGCGCCTACAGGTTCGTTTATTGGACTGTTAAATAAAATCAATGCAGGACAGTCACGGATAATCTCATTACTTTTTCCCTCCCTGTACCATTTGATGTACCATTCCATGCCCGGCATCACAAAATTCTGGAGTGTCAAAAGTTTATTTTTACCTTTTTTCTTCCTGATCATTAGACGTGCAACCGGATTCCTCAGGGTTTTACCGAGTTTTTCATAAGCATCATACAATAGCTCTGAAAGCTTTTTGATCTTTTCAAAATTATCAATAATGGTAATTCCTGTCAACATCCGTCCTGTACCTGTTGGTGAAGAATGAACTGCATCAATTATTCTATCGATTATTTCCCTTGGCACTTTCCTGTTTTTATATCTGCGTACCGACCTGCGTTGCTGCAGGAATGAGAGCAACTGGTCTTCCTTAATATCAATTCTATCTATCGAAAAAAATTCGTCTTTTTTATGATTCTCAATATTAATAGCATTATTGGGGCAAACAGCAACACAATGACCGCATTCCATACAAAGCTCTGCTCTGTTTTTCGAGATCGCAGTTAATTTTTTATTACCGTTAACGAGCGTCTCAGGAATATGTCGAGGGCATACATCGCCGCAGATACCACAAGCCTGGCACAAGTATTGATCAATTATCACCTGCATGGTTTCATTCCTTCAATTTGCTTTGAATAATATTTATAACTTTATCAACATTCTTACTTATCGAAGGCGAATTGCCTTTTTTAAAATTCAGATCCTCCAGATCAAATCTATTACCTTTTAATCCTACTGAGGCTAAAGTTCTTTCTGCACATTTGTTCGAGCATCCGTCGATAATAATTACATTTTCTGCTTCCACTGCAGTATCAATAAAATGCTGAACTCTCCCTCCAATAGCTGCCAGACAATACATTGTTCCAGTGCCGGACCGGGTTAATTTTCTAGCTGCACGGTCAGCTATTTCACCGACATCAGCCGCTCCCGAACACGGAAAAATTAAAGTCGAATTCGAATTACAATTACATTTTTCATTCATGATATATCTCCTTTTAGCAGTTATCCAGAAAAAAATTCTTCAAATGACGTTTACCATATACCGGCGCTGTCATATCCATTGCCAGAACTGTCATGAAGAATTCCATAGGTCCATAAGTCTTAATCGAGGTAAAAACTCTTGCAATCGACAAAATGAAATTCCTCACCCATATCGGTATCTTTAAAATCTTAACAGGTTTTTTTACTGTTTCGAACGCAAGCATTAATATTTCATTATGTGTAAATAAATCCGGACCGCCGACTTTCACTTCCTTTTCTCTCCCTGAAGCGGCTTTTACACAGACTTCAGCAAGGTCAGCTCCATGAATCGGATTAATCCTGTATTCTCCATTCCCGAATACGTATCCTTTACCTTTTTCTGCCATTTTCAGGTATTCAAGCATATCAGAGAAGAAACCGTTTGGGGAGATTATTGTATAATCCATTCCGGAATTCATCAGTTCATTTTCAAATCTGATTTTGGCCTGAACTGCTTTTAGATCCTTCATCTTCTCTAAGTTGAAAACCGAAACAAAAATGAACTTTGATACTCCCGAGTTCCTGGCTTCATCAAGAAGATTCTTGTTACCCCGGTAATCAACATCCATATAGGTAAGACCATCTTTTTGTTTTGTTATCCCCACTGAGGAGAATACTAAATCAATACCGTCGCATATCCCTTTCAGAGAATCCGGATCAGTTACTTCTCCTATGTGTTCTTGATCGATATGTTCTCTAATACTTTCGAGACGCTTGGGATCTCTCGCCAGTGCTCTGACCACGTATCCCTGTTCTTTAAATTCCCTTACAACGTATTTACCGAGATAACCTGTCGCTCCTGTAACTAATACCTTTTGCATTGTTACAACTCCTCATTATTAGATTTTAATTTTTCCTTACTGACTTGTCTTTTCATCCTTTCTATCAAACCGAGAATTCCGGGCAGAATCAGTACAGATGTCAGAAAACATGCGGCTACTCCAATCGCAAGCGAAATCCCGAATGATGCCCATCCGCGAAAGATCGAGAAACCCAGTGAACCAAATGCGAACATAGTTGTCAAAGAAGTAAGAAATATCGCTTTGCCAGTGCTTGAGAATACTATTCTGATTTTTCCATTTCCTTCACTTAACCAGCGATGCATCACATGTACACCGTCATCAATACCTATCCCGATAATCAAAGGCAGCCCCATCATGCTCATCATATTCAGTTTCATACCTAATAGTTGCATAGCACCCATCATCCAGAACACACCGCAAGCAAGAGGTACCATCGCCATCAGGGCATAACCGGGATTCCGGAAATCCAGCCACAACAGGAGAAATACTATCACAAGTGTCAACATTATTGCATTTCGACCATCTCTTGCAAAAATCCTCATAAGAGCTGTCATCAGGGAAGGTGAACCTGTCGCCTTTTCCGTTATATACTCCATATCGTCGACAAACCTGTCAAGAAGTTCCTTGTGCTCCCACAAATTTCCCTGGGGATAGACCGTGATCATAAATCTATCTCTGGTCCTGTTGCCGTATCTATCCAGGATAGTTAATGGTAGTTCTTGAAGCGTAATCGGATTTGTTGTGCCCATCTTTAAAACAGCACTTTTATAATACGGACCAAAGGTCTTCTGAAATCCGGTTAGTCCATCCTGTATTGAGGTGGTGTTAGAATTGAATATTTCTCTCAGATCCCTTATAATGTTCGCTGATTTAGGATCATCTGGATCTCCGACAATCTCCATGCACTTCTTGTCCACCTTATCCTGACCGCCAATATACGCCATGTCCTGCATCTCCATTATATTCATTTCCAGGCGGTCTATCTCGCTCTTGATTATCTCGATTTCTGAAGAACGGATCTTTTGCCTGATTGAAGAATTTTTCATATTATAGATCACTTCCCTGATGTGTGGAATACGTCTGTTCTGTTCGTCTTTTGAGGGAAGATAGATCGATATATCGTCAGTCCGGGCAACTGAACTAAGTTCGCGGCATTTTTCAGAGAAATCACGGGATTCCTCGATGTTATCAGCAAGGATAAGTCCGTATTCAATATTCAGATCAAATTTATTAAGAACCGTATCCATCAGAGCGACAGAAGTCAATCCTTCCGGTTCAAGGTTCATGAAATTGTGATCATATTTGATCTTCAATGCTGACATGACTAAAATAGAAGACACTGCGATGGAAGCAAAAATTGTAAATAAATATCTTTTGCTGAGAAGTTCACCGAAATTTCCAAGAAATTTAAAAGAGATGTCTTTTTGAGCATTACTTGACTTGTCAGCTTTCTTTTCTCTCCGCCTGTCAACAAACCGCTCTCTGAATACAAGCATAGTTGGCAGAAAGAACATCGTTGCAGCAAGTATCGAAATAAGGCCGATACCAACCACAATACCTAATTCCCTCATTCCGCGAGCTTCACTGATCATCAGCGTCAGAAATGCGCAGGCTGTTGTCGCTGATCCGGTAATAATTCCTTTCCCGCTTTTTAAATATGTGTTCCTCATAGCAGAGGCTATGCTTTCACCGGCTGCCCTGCGTTCAGTGAAGCTTGAGATGAGATGCACTGCAAAATCGATACCCAGACCAAGTATGATTACCGACATCATTGAAGTTACCATATTCAGTTTGCCCACTGCGATCCATGATGCACCAAGAGCCCATACAATCCCGACGGCCAGTGTCAGTAAGGCGAAAATCGGTGACACCCACATCCTGAATGATACCATTAGAAGTAAAAGAATGGCAATCATGGCAAAAAGTGTAGACGATCCAATCGCCTCTCTTCCATATACTTCCTCGTCATATTCTCGAGCAATAGCGCCGCTTATACCTGCCTTTATATCCGGATATTCTCTTATCTGTTTGTCGATAAGATCCTGTACTGAAACTGCTGCAATGCCTAACAGGTCTCTGTCCATGATCGTAAAATTGGGGATAGCTATCATTACCAGAGCTTGCCTGTCGTAAGAGAGCATATATGGCTCGCCGAACAGGAGTTTATCCGCAGTTTTGTATATTTCATTATCAGTGGTGTTTTTATCTTTCACGGCTCTCTGTAATGTTATAATCAGGTGTTGAATGCCATCCAGAAATGAAAAAGCGCCATCCTCTTTCTCCCTGGTAGATATCGATTCTTCCTGTCCAACATACTCTTTCTCCATCGAATTGTTTAAGTTTGTTAATAATTCCGAAAGATTGGGATTCATGAAAATGTCTTTAGTGTTCTTAAGATCATTTTCATCAATCAGCATCAGCATATGGTTTTTCAGGAATTCGGTTTCAGCTTTGTAGTCCACCCTCTGAAAAAGCCTCTTGTTTATTCGGGATTGAAGTGAATTGATCTCTGATTTGATTTCAGGGATCACCGATCCATCCCTGCCGCTCAGACGAATTTCTTCAAGTCTTTCTTCCAGCTTTGCTATCTTTTCATTGTTTGACTCATTCATGCTTGAGTCATATAGCGCGAGGATAAGGGGTTCAAGTTCATCGGCAAATTCCTTGATCCGCTCTTCATCACCCTGAACTACAACAGTAAGGTTTGTTGCAGTAGCAAATTCGTCTACAATCCTGTTGAACTCAACAACTTTACTGTTTTTCTCCGGCAGGAGATCAGACGTCCGCATAGTAACTTCAATACGCGATGACAGATTTCCCATGATAAGGGTTAATATCAAGACTGCAGTAAGCATCTTCCATGGATGAGTTACATGCAGATCCGCAAGTTTTCTTAGTAGTCTATCTCTCATTATATTTCTCCTGTTCGGTTTCATCATTTAGAAATACACACGTACTCTAATCTGTCCGCCATTACCTGATTCTTCCGAATAAGCTTTACCATTTCTTCCGATATTTAAGTTCAGATATGCCATGATTTCCATATTATCAGAGAAGCTGTAATTTAATGTCGGGATCAATGCAAAACTTTTATCCGATAAACTCAGGATACCTGACGTGCCGAGATCCAGTAAGTCCGTTACGGGATGCCGCATTAAAAAGTATACCTGGTCCCGGGTAATTGTTTTCTGCTCTGAAGTAAACTGCCGCATCCAGTCATTCAGGCTGTAGTTTTTGTGATCTGTTTTTCCGAGAGTATTCCTGTAAAACTCAGCCATAATGTATGTTTGAGAATCAAATGTATAATCAGCTCCTGCTGCCAGTTCATAATAATTATCCGTCATCTGCATATCATTATATCCGTATTCTGCCCATACACCCATACCAAGCAGTTCTCCAACTGTACTCCCCCCTATTACATGCCTTTTTTCAGGTACCAGTCGAAAACTCGATTTTTCAGTATCAAACTGTGTGTAATCATGAAATGACCAGAGTATTTCAATTGCTGTAACTGTGAAATCGAAATGAGATACTCCACCCTTGACCTGAACCATTTTACCAGAGCTGTTCCAGGTTTCATCAGGAGAGTATAGACAATTCAGTGTCAGTTTTTTACCTATTGGGATATCCGCGCGCAAAGCATTATGTCCCGGTTGTTCATAGGTAGGATCGAGCACATCCTTGGTATTGAAAACATCTAAAGGATTCCATGTATAACCTGTACCTATGGAGATTTGCTGCTTCCCGAGTGTCAGATCAAATTTATTGAAATTCACTTTTATATAAGCATTATCGAGAAACTGCCTGTTAGAGAAAGAAACTACATATAAATCTTCCATTTCAGATGAAACGGTAGAGGTTATTTCATCAGATAAGTATTCAAGAATATTCCATTGCTTTTTACCGTCATATGTTATATAATCGAAATTTGCAGCAAAAGATATGTTATCAGAAAGATCAGCGCTCAGGTCCACACGGAGTTTGTTGGATTGCAGCTGGAAGAATTCCTTCCCGATCTTTGTACCCATGACCTGCGACTCGAAATATCCGAATAATTCTACGCCTTCCTGGGCTCCTGCTGATGTGAAATTGAAGCAATTTATTATTATTATAAATAAAAACTTTTTCATTTTTTGAGACTCCTTTCAGTGAACATTGCATCACTCAGAGGTAAATCATATTTTATCTCCAACAATTCGAGTTCAGTCTGAGAATTATCACCTCTGTTGTACATAACTGATCTCATAGCTGTAGGGATCGAGCCAATTAATCGTATGTTGCTCTGTACCAGCCTTTTTATATGCCTGACCGGATCCTTTTCATCATAGTAATCGATCACGACAGGAACAAAATTTTCTTTAATGATCCACATTATCATTCTCGAATACGAAAGGTCGCTGTCTTCTTTCCGGACCATCTCAAGCTTGTAACAAATTTTCTCATTCATTTTTTCATCTCCAAGCCTTACCGGTGTGAAATCCGTAATAAATGTGTCTCCGCTTCCCATATCTTCGTATGAAAAATCGCTGCCCTGCATTTTCTGCTTCTTAGCATGAGTGGCAAGTTTTCTTACTCTCTGAGTTCTGGGGAAGAACATCCAGATGTCATCAGCATGATTCAACATCAACGTTGCCTGATCTTTAACACGGCCGGGTTTATGATACCTGACCAGGTTCTTTTCTCCGCCATCCTTACTCCATGACTCGAATTCAAAAGTTCTTTTCTGGCCGGAAGTCGTCACGATTGTCATTTTCGATCTGCCGTAGCTTGAAGCCGGATTAAATATTTCATTGACTTTCTTGATTATCTCTTCCCCTGTCATTTCCTGTCCATATGCAGTTGGAATTATTAGAAGAACTATGGTCCAAACCTGGACTGCTATCTTGACTATTTGATCTTTATATTGCATTTCAACTCTCCATGATATTCTTTTTTAACTTTTTAGCGTTTTTTCAATCCAAATAGTATGGTTTACTAATCCATAAGATTTCAACGCTGATACGAGTCTGATGCCGAGAACGCTTCCACCGCTTTCAACAATCCTGCTGTCATGTACCAGATGGATACTGTAATCTGTATCTACCATAACTCGCGTATATACTTTTATATTATATTTTTCTGATTCTTTTTCTAACTGGGTTAAAATCTTCTTCAGATCTTTTTCAATGAGCCTGTCACCTAAATCTGTTGATCTCAGTTCAATAATTTCAATCCACTTCATTATTCTGTCCCTTAAAATTGGTTAGATTAACATTCTGTTTTATCACTATGCCATAACCGTGCCAAAATCATATGTTGTATAAAAACAATACTTTACAATAAACCACACAAGTGCAATTGCCTAATAAGGCAATTTCTTGTTGCCTAATAAGGCAATTGTGTGTATATTTGTCAAATAAGGCAATTGCACGAGCAGGAGAAACTAAATGCGATTTGACAGCAGCAGATTCTTTCGTGAAGCAACACTGAGGATTTGTGGAAATCTCGAAATTGAGAAGGCAATGAGTTCTTTCCTGGAATACATTCAGGAATATATACCTGCAGATCGTTTGTTACTTGAATATTTTGACAGAGATGCAAGGGTGATGCGAACCATTGTCGATGCAACACGGGAAAAATCGGAAAACATCGATATGATTACACCATTATCGCAGGAAGCAAGGGCGTTCCTTAAAAAAAAATATCAGGATGGTATCCCGGAGCCCTATTATTATGATAAACCCAATGAGATCTCTCTCACTCGGGAGCTGCTTGCTTTTTATAATCAAGAAGCAGAATCAATCCTTGTTTTACCACTTGGAACACAGTCAGTTCTTGTTGGGGTAGTCACTTTTATATCAACACATTTGCAGTATAATGAGAAGCACTTGGAACTGGTTTCACTTTTGAAAGAACCTTTTCAAATCGCTATGTCTAATGCACTCAAACACCGCAATGAACTACGGCTGTTCGATAGAGATTTCTTCTGGGAAATAACAAAGCGGCTATGCGGTAATCTGGAAATCGAGGAAGGACTTCGATCCTGTGTTGAATATATGGCTAAACATCTGCCGGTTGATGTTATGTACCTCCAGAAATATGAATCTGAACTCAATGCAATGAGAATAGTTGCCCGGGCGAGGGAAAACATGAGTGAACAGATGGATCTCCTGGTACCGTTCAACTCAGATTCAACAAACGCTTTATTAGAACTGGCAAATGTATGGCGTGCCGGTGAACTCCCTGCTGTAATTAGAATAAATAAACCCTTAGAAGAACCTGTAACAATCCACATGCAAAGATCTCTTGGTGAACCGCCGTCATCGGCTTTGAGTATGCCGCTCATTCTTGAAAATAAAATTATTGGAACACTTGTTGTCCTTGCTGAGGGAAATGATAGGTACAGTGAATATCATTCAAATTTATATTCGTTATTAAAAGAACCATTCTTCGTGGCAATGTCGAATACACTCAAACACCGGGAAGTTCTTAAATTGAAGGATCTGTTAGCAGATGATAACCGGTATCTTCATGGTGAATTGAGGCGGATCTCAGGAGATGAGATAATCGGAGCAAACTTCGGACTTAAGGAAGTTATGGAAAAAGCCGGACATGTTGCCTCTCTTGACAGCCCCGTACTCCTACTTGGAGAAACCGGTGCAGGTAAAGATGTGATCGCAAACGCCATACATTACTCTTCTCCTCGTAAGAACGGGCCATTTGTAAGTGTCAATTGCGGAGCAATACCGGATACACTGATCGACAGCGAATTGTTCGGTCATGAGAAAGGCGCCTTTACAGGAGCTCTTGCACAAAAGCGGGGAAGATTCGAGAGGGCTGATAAAGGAACGATCTTTCTTGATGAGATAGGTGAGCTGCCCCTGCCTGCTCAGGTCCGGTTACTGAAAGTTATACAAAGCAAAGAAATTGAACGGGTAGGCGGTGTGAAGACAATCCCCCTGGATATCAGAATCATTGCCGCAACAAACAGAGATCTCGAGAAAATGGTTCAATCCGGAGAATTCAGGGAGGATCTCTGGTTCAGGCTAAATGTGTTTCCGATAAGTATACCGCCATTACGCGAAAGAAAGCACGATATTGCAGCCTTATTGCAGCACCTGATTATTCTTAAAACAAGAGAACTTAAGCTTCCTCAGATTCCTGCTGTAGTTCCTGACTCGATGAAAATTCTGATGAATTACGGATGGCCGGGCAATGTAAGGGAACTTGGTAATCTTGTTGAAAGGTCTATGATATTAAATCCCGCTGGTCCTCTGGATTTCTCGCTGTTGATACCCTCCGGTAAAGTCCCGGATGAAATCCCGTTACCGGGAGCGAGCTCATCAAGGAATCTTGACAATCTGATATCAGATCATATACAAAATGTTGTTCTTGAAACTAATGGCAAAATTCATGGACCTGGCGGTGCGGCAGAAATACTCGGTGTTAATCCCAGTTCACTTAGAAACAAAATGAACAAATATGGGATAAAATACGGCAGAAGTTTTAAAGAGAAGATATAGATAGTTACAGTGCCATTATCGGTAAAACCGGAGAAAATAATATGAATAGTGAAGATAACTATGTAAAAATATCGCACCTTATGCGAAGAGAGATTCAAGCTCCCTTGATTTCAGCTCTAATAAAAGAATTCTCGGAAGAATTCGGGCAGGAGAAAACTTATGCTATTGCGAAGAGAATCATATGTGAAGATGCCGCCCAGTCGGGAAAAATACTCTCTGAAAAATATTCGGGAAACTCGCTGAATGTGCTTTTGAAGATCGTTGAGGAAATATGGGCAGAAGACGGAACAATGAATATCGAAAACGTTAGCTTAAGTCAGGATTCTTTATCATTTGATGTAACACGCTGCGGATATGCCGACTTATATGAAGCACTTGGAATAAAAGAAATTGGAACATTACTTTCATGTTGCAGGGATTTCGCTTTTCAGGATGGATTTAATCCGGAAATCGAATTGATCAGGACAAAAACGATAATGGAAGGTGATGAAATTTGTGATTTCTGTTACAGATTGAGATAGGATAAAGTTTTACATTCAGAAATTCAGGCAGTATACATTATAATATTGACTAATCTATTTTCAGCAATCAGCATAAAGGAATGTTTTGTTCTACGTTACGTAATGTCAGCACCTGTATAGCACTTTCGGTCGTTTTGTCTTAAAGTGCTTCCTGATGTAACCGGAAATTCCAGATAGATTGCGGTTTACTGCCATTTACGATAATACTGCATGCAATAGTAAAGGATTCGGTACAGCTGTCTTTATAAAGAGTTTGCCGTTATAGCATATATGACGGGTTGGCTTTGAGGATTATCCACCATTAATAAACCAAATAATACTCAACTCTTATATTGTTGATATTTAGTTCACATTTGTTTATCTTTCATGATCATTCTAAGCTGAAAAAACCATTCTACGGAGTAAATTTCATAACAATATACTTTCAAGCAAACAATGCCTGAAAATAGCATAGTTACAGATTTTAAACCTGTTCCGGCGGTAATATCCTTGTCAGTCGGAATTATAATCTGGTTTATCCCGGTTCCGGCAGGTGTCGGCACAGATGCATGGCATCTACTTGCGATATTTATTGCCACAATAGTAGGAATTATTGCAAAGCCTTTTCCAATGGGTGTGGTAGCAGTGATAGGTATTACATTGACTGTTCTAACCGGCACACTGACGATAGGCCGGGCATTGAGCGGATTCGGTAACAGTACAATCTGGCTGATCGTAGCGGCATTCTTCATTTCAAGAGGATTTATCAAAACAGGCCTGGGTGCGAGAATAGCGTGGATTTTCATAGCTCTCTTTGGTAAGAAAACACTTGGACTTGCTTATGGAATAATTTCAGCTGACCTTGTGTTAGCTCCCTCGATGCCAAGCAATACAGCCCGCTCCGGCGGAGTCCTGTTTCCCATTGTTAAATCTATAGCTAAAGCATACAGCAGCAATCCGGAGGATATTACTTCGCGCAGATTAGGGGCGTTTTTAATCAAAGCCTCTTTTCAGGGGACGGTTATTACCGGCGCAATGTTTATGACAGCAATGGCTGCAAATCCGCTTGCAGTAAAGCTTGCCGGTGATATGGGAGTCGAGATCACATGGATGAGCTGGGCATTAGCTGCGTTAATTCCCGGTTTTGTCAGCCTTTTGGCAGTTACGTGGATAATTTACATGCTGTATCCCCCTGAAATCAAGGAAACACCTGATGCTGTAAAACTGGCAAAGGAAAAGCTCAGTGAAAAAGGGCCTGTATCGCGGTGTGAAATACTGATGTTGAGCACATTTATCCTATTACTCTGTTTGTGGATCTTTGGCAAACAACTGGGAATTCATAGTACAACGGCAGCTTTTACGGGTCTTTGTTTTCTCCTTATAAGCGGTATTCTGACCTGGGAAGATATCCTGAATGAAAGGGGTGCATGGAATACTTTGGTCTGGTTTGCAGCGCTTGTTATGATGGCAGCGCAGTTGAATGAACTCGGTTTTATACCATGGTTTAGTGATTCAATTGGTCAGACAGTTGTCGGCACCGGATGGATCAAGGCATTTACGGTTTTAAGTCTTGTCTATTTCTACAGTCACTATTTTTTTGCCAGTAACACAGCACATGTAAGTTCGATGTATGTACCTTTTCTTGCGGTGGCTATTGCTGCAGGGACACCGCCAGTATTGGCAGCGCTTGTTCTGGCCTTTTTCAGTAATCTGTTCAGCAGTATGACCCATTACGGGACAGGGCCCGCTCCTGTGCTTTTCGGTTCCGGTTATGTGGAAATGCCCGAATGGTGGAAACTTGGAGGTATTATTAGCATTGTGAATATTATTATCTGGCTTGGTATCGGAGGAGCCTGGTGGAAGATAATCGGATTGTGGTAATTGAATAATATGGTTTTATCTGCTTCCCATATTCACCGTTAAAGTAATCTGAGTGTCTTGATTAAGGAGAGATTCGTAATATTAACGGATTTTGACATAAATGGCAAATCTGAGCATCTTTCACAGGGAATAAATCAAATCTTATTTTGTATAATTACCAATTGTCACAATTATTAGCACTCCTGTTGGTAATATATGAGGAGACTATGGGATATTACAAATTCAATCCTGCTCTTCCGTATTTTATGTTTATTGCCATTTTGCTTTTTGCCTGTCAGACAAATAATATAACTAATCCTTATATTATTCCTGTTATAGATTCAAATCAAAAAATTGCATATGTATCTTCAGATGAAGAAAATCCGGGGATATATATAATGGATACTGACGGTTCGAATAAAATGCTTATCTATCCATATTCCGGTTATATCAGCAATTTATCCTGGCATCCTGACCGGTCCAAGTTGATGTTTTCTAAATCAATGGATATTTTCGTATTAAGTCTGCAAGATTTTCAAATAAAGCAATTAACATATAATGGAAATAGTTTTTCTCCGGAATGGTCTCTGGATGGTTCGAAAATCGCTTTCTGTTCAACTCGAGACAATGAAGGCACAAATTCTGACAATGGTAAGGATGTATTTCTTATGAGTGCTGACGGTTCAAACCAGATCAATCTTACAAAAAATCCGGCATCTGACAGCAATCCGTCCTGGTCACCGGATGGCACAAAGATTATCTTCACTTCATGGCGGGATGGTGTGAATGATGACAAAATTTATATAATGAAAAGTGATGGATCAGAGCAGACCAGGTTATCTTCCGGTTCATACAAAGACAGTTATCCGGAATGGTCTCCGGATGGGTCAAGAATCGTATTTACTTCAAATGAGTTCCGGTTTTCTGATATTTTCGTCATGAATTCAGATGGTACAGGCCGTATGAGATTGACTTCGTTGTCCTCTGCCTATCATCCTTCATGGTCCCATGATGGATCAAAAATAGTATTTATTTCCGATTATGGAGAGAGAACAAAAAACACTAATCCGGAGGCGGAAACCTTTTCCTATGATGTTTTTTCCATAAATTCCGATGGTTCATCATTAAGAAATCTTACCAGTACTTCATGTTTTGAATACAGACCGGTGTGGTCACCTTATTGGAAAAAGCGGTAAGAGACAATCAATTAAGAAAACTTCATTTGAATGTCACAGCATAATATCGTCATTAACTAGATTCACTGTCCGAATGTTGATTTTACAGTATTTCAAAATTATACATCCTTTCTGTTTACTTAAGAAACTTGATCGCTCCATGATATTCATAATCCAACCCCAGGGCTACTCTTATTACATTTATAATGATAATGATTACTAAGGATAGTCCCAGTAAGAGCAGAAAGACAAGACTGTTCTTGTGCATATAGGATTCCAGGAATATCAGGATCGATAATGCAGGAATCAACATATAGAAATACATGCTCAGTTGAAAGTTAATTACTTCCTTGCAATCCCTTTTCAGATCAGGAAATTCCTCATTTTTCAAAACATAGATTATTACAGGAAATACAAAAACAGGGATTAAATTGCTCAGGTGAAGCATTAATCTCCAGACAAGTAATTGCTTTTTATCCTCAGACAAAAAATCAAAATCGAGTGATTTGGACAGCAAACCCAGTGTGAATGCCCTGGGATCCACTTCTCCAGACTCAATTCTTTGTACTGTTCTTATATTTATTTCACATTGAAGTGCAAGTTCCTCCTGTGTCAGGCCTTTGGAGTTTCGCAGTTCCAATATTTTCTTTCCTAATTCAGGCTGTCTCATTGTTTTCTCCGTGTTTTCGTTTATATAATATACGACATGAATCAGATTCTTTCTACAGCTTAGTTACGGCATTCTTACGACATTCGATTATTTCAGACATATTCTGAGGTTAATAGTCCGATAGATTTATAATATCTATAATATACTTTCTTTGTTACATCAGAATAAAATCGTTACAGCTGACTGTTTCTGTTAAAGTGGATCAATTGATGCATCCTGTCCCAATAAAGAAATTCAGAGATTAGTTGAAATTCATTTTAAGATTATCTGGAATGTGTTGCGATTATCCTTCAGTGTTATTATTTTAAATAACTTACATTATTACCGTCTACCCTTCTTAGTTCAAAATAATCCTGCTGAGGTGCTTAATCATATGCCAAAACTACTATTTTTTCTGACTCTTGTACCGCTAATGTTCAATTACAGCAAAATATCGGCACAGACACGAACTTTCTCTGAGAAACCGGAGATACTTCTTGGATTGAAACTTGACAGATCTCCTTCCCTGACTTTTGTGGATGTGGAAAGAGACGGAGATATCGGAGTTGCCAACTCTGACGGCTTGAACGGAATTCATATCAATAAACCGAAACGTAACAGGTAACTTATTTAACTGCACCGGGTAAGATGTAGATATGCATTTAAAGAGAAGAGACTTTTTTAAAATATTACCCGCCACAGCATTTCTGCCGGGACACTTTTGTAATGATAGCCTATTGCCTGTTAATAATTATCCGGAACCTGCTCCGGGACAACCGGACATGAAAGATGCGATAACTCAGACTCAGATTGAGCAGTTGTATAAAGACGCGATCGTAATAGATGCCCTCATCACTACCAGGGACTGGAATGATAAGTCATACAAAATTGCTGACCGGACAGGTTATACCGGATTCGGGACTTCTCTCTCATCTGGAAGCATGGATGCAGCAATGAGATCACTGGAAGTGTGGAATAAGCGTATCAGAGAAAATCCGGATAAGCTTGTACTAACTGTTTCAGCGGAAGATTTTGAAACAGCTAAACGTGATGGGAAACTGGCAGTTCTCCTTGGTTTCCAGAATGCAACAATGATCGGGAACTCGGTTGATAACCTGGATGCTATGTATGAAAAAGGCACCAGATGGATACAATTGACATACAATGCGCGAAATCTCCTCGGAGACGGCTGCACGGAGAGAACAAATGCCGGTTTGTCGGATTTTGGTATTGAAGTTGTCAAAAGGATGAACGAGTTGGGTATATTCGTCGACCTGTCTCATTGCGGAAAGCAGACCACCATGGACGGAATTCAATTCAGTGATCCGGGACCGTGTTTTACACATACAATGTGCGAAAACCTTTATCCGGATCACCCCAGGGCGAAAACAGATGATCAGATCAAAGCGATGGCTGATAAAGGCGGTGTTATGGGCATTAATGCGCTTGGTTATATGATCGGACCTGATCCCGGGGGAAAGACTACAATCGAAACGTACGTAGATCATATTGACCATGCAGTAAAGGTCGGGGGGATCGATCATGTAGGCCTGGCGACGGATAATCCTATTGAGGGAATGGCATCATGGGCCACGCGTGAAAACTGGTATATTCCTCGTCTTACCAGATTCAAACCATCCTACCAGGTGAGATGGCCGGCATGGATACCGAAACTTGATACACCTGACAGGTTTATGAATGTCACACGCATTCTTGACAAACGCGATTATAGTACAGGAGAAATAGAAAAGATCCTCGGATTAAACTGGCTCAGGTATTACAGGGATGTGCTGAAGTAATATGCTGAAATAATAATAGAAAGAATATTCAATTTACGAAATAATCAAGGATGACCTATGATTTTCAATATTTTCTTCAAGCCAAACACTGCAAGAATTATTACAAGCTCCATACTATTATCTTTATTTCTCATCACCGGGTGCAGGAATGCATCAACCCATCAGGACAGAATGACGGAAAATATGGTTGATGCTGAGGCTAACCTCAAAGAATTGGGGATTGTTCTGCCGGAACCACCTGAACCGGTAGCAAATTACGTTAATGCTGTCAGGACCGGTAACCTGATATTCCTGGCCGGTAAAGGCCCCAGACGGGCGGATGGAAGCGAAATATCAGGCAAACTCGGTAGTGAAATAAGTATTGAGGAAGGGTATGAAGCTGCTAGACTGACAGCGATCAACCAGCTTGCGGTACTCAAAGCAGAGTTGGGAGATCTTGATAAGGTGAAGCGTATTGTAAAAGTACTCGGAATGGTTAATTGTGATCCTTCGTTTGTAGAACAGCCTGCAGTGATAAATGGATTTTCCGATCTAATGGTGGCAGTTTTCGGTGACCGGGGGCGGCATGCTCGCGCTGCAGTTGGTATGACATCCCTGCCCAGGGGGCAGTCTGTCGAGATCGAGATGATCGTTGAGGTAGTGAAGTGATATACAGTCATAGTTTGAATTCAGACTTTGCAGGTTATTATTAATAGATGTTGGCAGGTAACAATTAGTCCAATCTATGGAACTTTTTAAGTCACAAGTAGTCTATAGGTTTATGTTATTACTACCGCTCTGCATATAAAATGAGGTATCCGATTTTATTACAGTATTATTTATTAGACCTTCTATATCATAATCTATAAAAACTTATTAAAATCAGTGATCCTCCCATTCTTAAGTATCAGTTTAGTTGTAGAATACTTTTCTTACAGGAGAAAACGAAAATGTCCATCAGGTGGTTTATTATTGCTTTAATAACAGCCTCAGTTATTATTTCCTGCAATCAGAATAAAGAATCTGATTTGGAGAGCGAGTCAGTTTTTGCCGGATTGACAGGCCCTTATCTTGGCCAGAAACCTCCGGGTATGACACCGGAATTGTTCGCGCCGGGATTGCTCTCAGCAGGTCATGATGAATTCAAAATGACTTTCTCGCCGGATGGAAGGGAGTTTTGCTACAATTTAGGTAGTCCTGCGGCTCAATGGATCGTGGAACCCACGGGATTGTTCAGAAAAAGTTTCATGATGTTTACTTGCGAGGAGAACGGGCACTGGATTGAACCTCGGGAATTTTCCTTCGGTTCTGATAGAAATTCATATTATCCTTTTTTCAGCCCCGATGGAAAAAAGCTGTTTTTCAGCTCGGAAAGAACGGGTAAAATGCGTAAATGGTATGCAGAAAAGCATAATGGGGATTGGAGTCATCCAAAAGAAGTTGAATTTCAAAATGGTTTTCAAAGCGATGGATTGTTTATTTCTGTGGCCCTGAATGGAAATCTGTACTTCGGGATGTCTCCGGATGGAGAAAACACATTTATATATATGAGCAAATATGAAAACGGGCTTTATTCCATTCCGGAAAAATTAAATAATATGGTAAATGAAGCAGGCGGTGGACACCATCCATATATAGCCCCTGATGAAAGTTATTTAATATTTGATTATCCTGTATCTAAAGAGGGAACAGAAGAGGAGGATCTATATATAAGCTTTCGCAGCCAGACAGGTGAGTGGATGAAACCAGAGAATATGGGTAGAAATATTAACTCTGTGTATAGAGATAAACGTGCATTTGTATCATTTGACGGAAAATATCTCTTCTTCATAAGCAATAGGATTGATTCGGAGATTCCCAGTGGTCCATTGACATTAAAACAACTTCAGCAATTGACAGGTGGGCATGCTGATAGTTTCCAGCATATCTATTGGGTAGATGCAAAAGTAATTGAAGAATTAAGGCCAGATAATCAATAATATACAGATTGAAGGAGTTGTCACCATGAAAACTTTTCTTAATAAGTTTTACTGAGAATATGTATTGTCTCGATCCGGATATACCTAAATCGGATCGAATAATAAATCACTTCATATGAGGACAGACAGCCTTTCTTCTAAACAACCGCTTCTTTCAGTGCGTTCTCGAGGTTCTGTGCACTGGTACTCAGTACTTCCTTCGCTGCTCCTGAAAACATACCGCTCATCATATCGAGGTTCATAAACGCTATTTCTACTTCACCGTTCGAATTTTCATAAATGCTTAAACCCATCGGCATCATGATTGTCATCGGCAAAAGATCGTCATTCTTTGTGATCTCATAGCCTCCTATCGCATTACATAGATAAAGGATCATTATTTTCGGCGGATCTTCAACACCTTCCTCTTTCCATAATGTCTGAAGGTTTCGTGTATCCGGTATCTTCCAGTTATGTTTTGGTATGCTTAGGGATAAAGTCTTTACTGTTTCATCGAATCCAAACCGGCTCTTATATTTTTTCATCATCATTTTGGCCATTGGATTGGTTTCAAGTACGGTGTCGACCATACCCTTCAATTTTTCCTTGTCTTCTAATGTTTTCTTCAGATAATCCGCAATATCATCTGTAGTAACATCCTTGAACATCGCAACCATCATCTTCGGCATTAGCTCATTGATGTCGATATCTTTCATCATCAACGGCATCATACTGGTCATCATCTCTTCTTTTTTTTCTTTGCTGATGGCACCAACCATCATATCCATTATTCCCATATCTATCACCTATTGTTATTCATGCAGTGCTTTTCTATCATTTATTACAGACTGCTCGATCCGTTTCACAAATTCTTCCCTTTTGTTATCGGGAATCACCTTGCCTGCCATTTTGTGGCACATAGCGAACATCATATTACCCATATGTTCTTTAATTTCCGAATTTTCATCAACCATTTTTGTCATCACGCACTCTTCCTTTTCAGCCATCTCCTTCATCATTCCGCCCATCATCGGCATCATTCCGCCCATCATCGGCATCATTCCGCCCATCATCTTCGGCATTATTACCTCCATGACAGGCATCATCATCGGCATCATATCGGGCATTTTAGATTTCATTCCTTTCATCATGCCGCCAAATTCTTTCTTCAGGTCCGGATCTTCCAAAATCTTTGAAAGCAGGCTGTAAACACTTTGAAGTGTAATTTCTTTACCCAGGGTCTCAGCCATATTCGCCATCAGAATTTTGATGTCAGCCTGTTTCATCATATCAGGCATCATATCAAGTACCATTTTCTTACGGTCTTTAACACTCATACTGCTTACCATGGCATTCATCATTGAATTCATCATAACATATTCCTGCAGGTTTATTAAAGATTTTTCATAATTGAACCAGACAAGCTAATCCAAATAAAGATGATAATCAATCAATTTATTGTACCAGTTGAAAAATTAACAGAAACTTAACAATTATTGGATTTTCTGAAAATGCCCTCTTGGAAGATGCAATCTTAAAATGCAGAAAATCTGCTAAGTCGGAATTAGAGAGGTTGAAAATATTTTTCCGGATATTAGGATATTGTAAAACAAGAACGCCCCTGGAGGTGGGGCGTCCTTTGGGCTATTATTAATTACACGATATGAATACGTCCTTCAAATAGCCAAATTCCATATTTTGTCACACATTTATAATTATTCGTATGGTCTAATCAGATTCTCCTTCTGCCAGTTTACTTAACATATCATTCAGCAAACTATTGATATCGATATTCATCGATTCGGATATGTCGAGAAGTAATTGAGGTGCTTTGCCTATCAACGCATCGATATCAAGACTTCCGGAGATGAATTCAGATCGAGCTGAATCGAAGAAGTTTTTAATTGCAGCTATATCTTCTTCTCCAAGCTCGGATTCGATCTTGCTGAAGAACTGGCCGAATTCGCTGCTCATCATCATGCCGCTACGCTGCATATTAGGAGGAGGAGGCATCTTGCTGAGAGAATTTAATAACGATTCGATGTTTAAACCTTCCTCTTCGGCCAATGTTTTCAATGAATCCGGGGCCTGTTCTGCTAAGGTTGCAGCGTCAATACTGCCGTTCGCAATAGAATTATGTAATTTTCCAAGAAACTCCTTAACTTCCGATTGTTCCGCTTCGGAAAAATCTGCGTGGATTATCGAGAGCATCTTTCCGAGAGTGCTCAATTCCGATTTATCCAGAGATGGCGGACCATTTGGGATATTCATCAAATCACCATTCATCGGTGGGCGGCCATTAAGATGTTCGACTCCGGACAATTGTCGTATACCGGGCATTCCTGAACCAAAGATTTCCATTTCTTCCTCCTGAGCTTTATATAGTACTTTCTTTACGGGAATACTGAAAGTGATGTCATTCAGTGTAATTCTTATGTTATATTATCGGCAATAGCATCTCCGGAAAGTACAAACCGTTCCGTTTGTACCCATACTTCAATAAGGCGTATGAAATGAAGAAGTTTTAAAAGCATAAATACTTATACTGAGTCAGAGAACTCTTACTGAGACTTCTTTCAGGTATTCGGAAGGAGTACGGTTTTCATATTTCTTGAAGATCATATTGAAACTGGTTTTGGAGTTAAATCCGGACTCAAAAGCGAGTGACATAATTGTATAATGTTGGAATTCCGGATCGATAGTAAGTTTCTTAAACTCTTTGATCCTGTATTCACTTACGAAAGTATAGAAGTTTTTGTTCAGTATCTGATTTAAGACCTGGCTTATATAATGTTTGGAGATATTCAGTTGATCCGATAGTATCTGCAGTGAGAATTCAGGATTGACATATGGTTTTTCACTCTCCATAAAACTAACTATATCATCAAGAATCTTCAGTGCATCATCATTTCTGAGTCCTGAACGTAAATATTTTTTCATGTATATTAACCTTATCTTTATTCGTATCTCAATGCTTCAATCGGATCGAGCGCTGCCGCTTTTCTTGCAGGATAGTATCCGAAGAACACTCCTACCCCTCCTGAGAACAGGAATGCTGTAAGAATTATCATTTCATTGATTCTTGTCGATACAGAAGTGTAACTGCTTACAAGTAGCGCGACACCAACCCCGGTAATGATCCCTAAAAGCCCTCCAATAAGACTAAGTACCATTGCTTCAACAAGAAATTGTGTAAGAACATCGTTTTCTCGAGCCCCGATAGCAAGCCGGATTCCGATCTCTCTCGTTCTTTCGGTGACTGATACAAGCATAATATTCATAATCCCGATACCTCCTACAATGAGAGAGACTCCTGCAATGGAGCCCAGAAGCATTGTCAGCATTCCGGTAATACTTGTCATGGCCTCAGTCATTTCGAGCTGACTGCGTATCGAAAAATCGTCGTCCTCACCAGGTTCGATCTTGTGCGATTGACGTAAGATAGCAGTGATTTCTTCGATCGCAGCATCCATGGATTCGGTATCCTTTGCGCTGCAGTCGATCTCGTGGATGTATTTACCTTCTGTAAGGCGGTAAAGGACAGTCGTTGAAGGAGAAAGAATCACATCATCCTGGTCCATCCCCATTGCTGCCTGGCCTTTTTCTTCAAGAACTCCGACTACCTTGAATGGAACATTCTTAAACCTGATCTGTTGGCCTACAGGATCTATTCCGGGAAAAAGCTCCTCTGCAACTGTTGCACCAAGAACTACAACCTTATTTCTGGACCGTACATCTCTTTCCGTAAAAAATGTCCCGTATTCAAGAGACCAGTCCTTCACGGTTAAATATTCCGGTGTTACACCGTTTATTGTCGTAGACCAATTAGTTCCTCCCCCGACGACTTGGCCGTTAGACCTTACAACAGGTGATACAGCATTTAGCAAGGTGTTTTTCTCTCTTAATTCCTCGGCATCTTTTAATGTCAGCGAATTCATGCTGCCCGCGCCTCTGTGAATTCCTCCAAACTGGTTGCTGCCCGGGCGAACCATCAGAAGATTCGATCCGAGAGAAGAGATCTCACCCTGGATTCGTTCCTGGGTTCCCTCACCCACTGAAACCATTATTATTACTGCACCAACCCCGATTATTATACCCAGCATAGTCAGTACGCTGCGCATCCGGTTTTTCAATATGCTCTGAAAAGCAACCTTTATTAAGTTTTTCCATTTCATAATTGATTCCCTGCCTTATATCATATATATGCTTCCTGCTGAACCATACCTTGTTCAGGGATAGCATCTTTCTGTTCATTGATTTCATCTTTTTTGATCAGACCGTCACTTAAAAGAATGATCCTTTTTGTATATTCGGAAATATCCTGTTCATGAGTAACGATGATGATCGTCTTTCCCTGATTGTTAAGCTCCTGAAAAACAGACATGACATCGATGGATGTTATTGAATCCAGATTGCCGGTCGGTTCATCCGCCAGAATTATCGAAGGATCGTTCACAAGCGCTCGTGCAATCGCCACTCTCTGCTGCTGTCCCCCGGAAAGCTGCGTTGTCTCATGATGCAGTCGATCGCCTAAACCAACTTGTTCGAGTGCTTTAATAGCTTTATCTCGAGGATTTTTGATTCTGCCGGAGCGGTCATATAGAAGTGGAAGTTCCACATTTTCTACAGCAGTTGTCCTCGGCAGAAGGTTAAATCCCTGGAAAACAAATCCTATTTTCTGATTCCTGAGATCTGCAAGTTCGTTCTTGCCGAAATCATTTACATGATTTCCTTCAAGATAATAATCACCATCTGTCGGCCGGTCGAGGCAGCCGAGAATATTCATCAGGGTTGATTTCCCTGAACCGGATGAACCCATAATGGATACGAATTCACCTGATTTAATTTCAATATCTACTCCCTGGAGCGCTTTTACTTCAACGTCGCCAATCTTATATATCTTCTTAACTTTCTCAATCTTGATAATATTTTCCATTTTTAAGTTCCTTAAAATATTCGAGGGCCGCGCATTCTCGGTTCTTCATTATCCAGCACTTCTTTTCCCTTGTCTGTGAATCCTTTGATAAAAGCCATCCCGGGCTTGAATTCAGGGGTGTCGATTATCTCAGTATTTATCCCGTCAGTGGCACCGGTCCGGACAATCATCATGCTTGTGTTCCCTAAATCATCCACATACCATAACATTCCGGTATCATCAGGTCTTTCACCTCCACGCTGAGCTCCAGTTCCCTCGCCCAGTCCGGACATCCTGCCGTTTCCTCCGGGTGGATTACCAGGATTATTCTGAGTTCGTTCACGAAATTCGAGCATCATGCTCTGAGATGGCTCGAAACGCAATGCGGAGTTGGAAACAAGGATAACATTTTTTACCTGTTCAATAATGAAATCGACCGTTGCAGTCATTCCCGGTAGAAGAAGACCTTCATCGTTATCAGCATCGACCACTACAGTATAATTTACGACATTCTGTTCAGTCTTAGGCTGGAGGCGGATCTGGTTTACAACTCCCGAAAACTCTTTATCTATATATGCCTGTACGGTAAACCTGACGGGCATACCCTGTTCTATCATCCCAATATCGCTCTCATCGACATCTGCTAATATCTGCATTCTTGATAGATCTTCTGCTACAATAAACATAGTAGGTGTTTGAAAACTGGCCGCAACGGTCTGGCCTTTTTCCACTGTCCTGTCGATGATGATACCATCGATAGGCGATCTGATCTCAGCGTAATCGAGATTGATCCGTGCACGATCGAGATCGACTTCAGCCGACATAACAGATGCTTTTGTTACCTCCATGTTTGTTTTTACAGGCACAAACTCTTTCTCAGAGATAAAGCCTTTTTCAAACAGCGGTTTATTTCGATTGTATTCAGCTTCAGCTTGTTCATACTGTGCCTCGGCACGAAGAAGCGCCGCGCGTTTATCACGCACCTGAGAAGCCAGTATGGAAGTATCGAGTACAGCAAGAACCTGTCCATTACTTACCTGGTCATTAAAATCTACACGCAAATCGCTTATTATACCGGAAACCTGTGTACCGATCTCTACAGTGTTTAACGCTTCTATAGTACCCGTACTTGAAACAATATTCTCCAGGTCTCCCATTGTTGTTTCTGCAAACTCGAAATAGCTTCCGTTTTCTGTGGCAGGGGTCAAATAGTATTTCCATGCGCTGAATGATGCAGCAGCTATTATTACAGCTATTATAAATGCTTTCTTCATGTCTCTTCTCACTTTTCTGGATTTACATTAATGAAAAAACTGTATTTATCTCACTTTCGATGTTGCCCTGATAATAGGCAACAAGTATTCTCTGCATCAGCAGATTCATTTTCGCACGGGCTTCATTGCTTGCCGCTTCGACGAACCGCGACCTTGTCTGTGTCAATTCTATTATCGTTGATGCCCCTACATTATACCTTTCCTGTTCGGCATTCAATGCTTCTTCGGTGAACTCGCGCTGCTTGACAGCTGCCTGAAGCTGTTTATATAGAGATTCAAAATCGAGGATGCTCTGCTTGACTTCAAAGGCGATCTGTTGAGATAGCTTATTTTCATTCAGGCGTTCGGATTCAACAGAGATTTCAGCTTTCTTTATGTTGTTCTTGGTCCGGTTCTGGTCAAATATAGGTATTGACACCGACAGGCCTATTGTTTTATAAGGATTTATATCTGTGAACTGATCATAGAAACTGAACTGACTTAAACTGCTGTAATTAGACTGCATCGACATTGAAAGAGATACAGATGGCCAATAGCCTGATTGGGCCACATCGATCTGTTTGCTCGATGAGTTGATTTTATACTGCTGTGAAAGCATATCTGAGCGACTGTTAATCGCAGTCCGGTAGCAGGAAGTATAATCATATTCGATCTTTTCGCTTAAACGGTCTTCTATCGCCGGAAGAATAAACTCATATTTGTCACCCGGCATTAAACCCAGTGTCTGAATTAGCTGCTGCTCACCAACCGCAAGATTTCTCTCGGCGGTTATAACATTATATTCTGCTTGAGCAATAGAAGCCTGCTGTTGCAGAAGATCTGAAACAGGTCTGTTTCCTGCCTGATAGAATGCATCGATCTGCAGTAAGAGCTGGTTCTGCGACTGAAGGTTTTCCCGCTGAATCGTAATCAACTCAGTATCAAGCATTATCTGAATTATGCCTGAGACTGCATTCAGCATGACAGTTTCCTGCTGTCTTACGAAGCTGGATTCTTCAGACCTGAGGTCATAGATTGCCTTTTGATATGAAGCAATATCACTGAAACCGTTGAAAAGATTTATGCTTGCAGATAATCCGGCATTTAAGGAATGCGAATCCTGACTCTCAAGCTGACCGATAGTCATATCGAAAGACTGTCCGTATTTTTGGGAAGTAGATGCATTTGCACTAAAATTAGGATAAAAATCGGCTTTTTCCTGGTTAACCGCAATTTCACTGGTCAATACCTGATTTTCATTCCTCTTCAGATCGATATTATTCTTAAGTGCAATCTCGACTGCAGATTTGATCGTGATCTCGATATTCTGCTGAGCTTTTACACCGGTAACAGAACTGATCAGCATTAAAATTGTCAGCAAACTAAGTATTGGTTTTGTTTCAATTCTCATGTTACATCCTGCTTTCTCATTATTTAATAGAGCGTTTTAGTCATACACGTTCAGTGTGTTTTGCCTGTCTTACCTATTAGACAAAACTAATTCACCGAGCTTCCCACTCTTTCAAAAAATTTTATAAGCTGTGGCTATTTATAGTAAGGGAAATATAGTGGTAATGATGTAATGCGGAAAACAGAGAAAGATCAGGATAACACGGATATATAATATCAGCGCCGTTTGCCCAAAGACCTCATAACACCAAGCGGATCACGCGGCGGTCTTTGAAGCCTTTCTATTTGATCTTTTTCAAGGT
>JANQEH010000002.1 GCA_028278455.1 bacterium | reverse complement strand
TCGGTACATTTTTCTTTTTAAGACTGTGGGTAAGAAGGATAATAACTTCATTCATAATGGCAATCAGATCTACATTCTTAAACTCAAATCCCGGTGATTTAGAAAACGATAGAAGGTTAGATACAATTCCGGTGATCCTGATGATTTCCTTTTCGACTTTTCCTAAACTCTGTATAGATTCTTCCGGCAGGTCGGAGACTTTCATTATATCTATGTAATTCTTGACAATACCAAGGGGATTGTTAATTTCATGGGCAACCCCGGCGGCAAGTTCGGCAATTGACGATATCTTTTCAGCTCTTAGCAGATATTCCCGGAGATTAAGCTCTTGTGTTATATCTTCAATAAGAATTATCGTCCCGATAAATTTTTTATCAGCATTACGGAAAGGAATTATTGTTAACCTAAGGGTTTTATTATCGCCAATATTAATTTTTTCAACTGTATGAAGTTTCCGATCATTAAGTTTTTCCAGAACCACATCTTTTTCCAGAAAATCGGTGGCTTTGAAAAAATCCTCTATCGAAGATTCCAGGTGCTCCTCTGAATCGGTAATAGCAAATATTGTCGCAGCAGCGGCGTTGATCAGATACACATCATTCTTGGTGTCTAAAATGATGACTCCGCTTGGTATGTTCTGTAAGATATCTTCATTGTACTTTTTGAGATTGTACAGCTCAATGTTCTCCTGCTCCAGTTGATGACGGCTTAGAGTAAAGGAATGAGTTAGTTTGATGAGCCGCATATTATCCAGCCCTTTTATCTGTTCGGTACCCATGTAATATCCGTCATTCAACACAGTAACCCGGTCTGCAAGACGCATTGTCTCATCCATATTATGGGAGATATAGATTACGCTTTTCCCGATCTTTTTGAAATTAAAAATGATGGGGTAAATGATCTCCATCTCGGAAGGTTTGAATCTGTTTGATAGTTCATCCAGTATCAAAATCTCCGGTTCCTGCATTAAAACCTGGAGCACCTCTACGAAATGCTGTTCACTTTGGGTATTTTGGCCAAGGAACCGTTTGAACGGGATGTGGATATTGTATTTTTCATAAAGGTACTCCACCTCCCGTTTCATCTTATTCAATGTTATCAACTTTTGCCTTTTGCCAACCATATTCCCGAGATAGATGCTCGCAATAGTGTTCATGCTGGAGATTGTGCTCGGATCCTGGAAAATCATACCGATTTTATGCTGTGCTGCAGTTTTCCGAGTGATATAATCAATCTTTTTTCCATGCAGAAGTATAGCCCCACTGCTTTTTTGTTCAACACCGCTCAATATTTTCACGAGGCTCGATTTCCCTGCTCTATGTGTTCCCACAAGCGCATGAATTTCACCCCTGAATAGATTGAAATTCACCCCTTTCAAAGCATGAACGGTATCGTAGAAGAGATGAATATTATCCATTTGAAGTATGGGAGCCTGCAGATTACTCATTCCATTCCAAGGTTTTTCATTCGTGAATACAACGTTTTCCTGCTTATATTCAACAACTCAGCCGCTTTATATTTTACTCCCCCGGTACTTTCCAGTGCTTTAATTATCTGTTCCCGGGTGAGCATATTGACTATATGGTCTAATACATTGCCGGTTATAGAATTCTCAAACTGATTATACTGGGACGGTAAATTCTCGACCTGAATTTTTGTCCCTTTAGCAAAGATTACCGCCCTTTCTATACAGTTTTTCAATTCTCTGATATTGCCCGGCCAGGAATGAGTCAGCAATATTGATTTTACTTCATCTGAAATTCCTGTGACCGGTTTATTATGCACTTCACTGAATTGATCGATGAACCTCGCTGTCAATTCCAATATATCTTCTTTGCGCTCCCTTAATGTCGGCAGGTGTAAAGAGATGACTGAAAGCCGAAAGAAAAGATCTTCCCTGAACTCTCCTTCATCTATCATCGCTTTTAAGTCCCTATTTGTAGCGGCAATTATTCGAGGATTCACTTTTATTATCTTTTCACTTCCTAACGGCTGTATCTCTCCATCCTGTAGCACACGCAGAAGTTTTGGCTGCGTGGCAACACTCATATCCCCAATTTCGTCGAGGAACAGGGTGCCTTTTGTCGCTAACTCAAACTTACCAGTCAGTGGCTTTTTTGCATCGGTAAATGCACCAGCTGCATATCCGAAAAGCTGGCTTTCAAGAAGCGTCTCCGGAATGGATGCACAATTTATTTTTAAAAGCTGTTCATCTTTTCTCGGACTTAAGCTGTGAATCAAATCCGCAATTACCTCTTTTCCTGTACCGCTTTCACCAGTGAGCAGCACATTGGCCTCGGTACAGGCAACTGTCTTCACATCATCCACCAATTTCTGCATTTCCCTGCTCTTCATTATAATTTCTACAGGAAGATCCTGGTTGCTAATATCATCCATCAGACTTGCGAGCTGCTGGATGTCTTCAATCAGTTTTACGTTATCCAGAGGCTTGGTGAGAAAATCAATGGCCCCGTATTTCATTGCTGATACTGCATTGAATACAGAAGGGTGTCCGGTAATCATAATTATAGGAATCGCAGAATTGAATTCTTTGATGCTTCGTAACAAGCCGAGTCCGTCCTGTTGAGGCATTTTGATATCCATAATTATCAAATCAATGGAGTTTGCTTGAATAAGATCGGGTACTTTCAAAGGATTGGTAGTATAGATCGAATGTAAATTATATTTCGAGAACAGTATTGATAAAGACCGGCACATCTCCTCTTCGTCATCGACGATCAGCACAGTAAAATCCATAGTAATGGGGATTATAGCGCATCAAAAAAAAGTCAGCAATGTTTGTTCAAGCTTCAAATTATCAGTCTTTAACTATTCCCGCGAAATTATCAAAATATTCTGCTTCTATTTCTTTTAAAATTACTTTGACAGATAGAATAATTTATAGTATTATTATGACAGATAGAGCACTATCTGTCAGTGTACTACGTGATATAGTACTTGACCGATTTATGGAAGGGGGTGTGCCATTGATTAGCAGTGATATTA
>JANQEH010000317.1 GCA_028278455.1 bacterium | reverse complement strand
TGATCTCGTACGGAACTCACCTAGTGCATGGCCTTCGGCTGCATAACTCGAGCCTCCGAGGTTTTCCCAAGATGCTCCGGACATCGTTTCGACAAAGTTGTCATTTGTCGACCAGTTCAGCCTTGCATCCCAGGAGAAATTCTCTGATCTGTACGGAGAAACATCGATTGCGACTTCCCAGCCTTTGTTTGTTATAGTTGCAGCGTTGGCTTCCTGCGAAAAGAAACCTCGGGAAGGGGCAACATTCATATTGAAAATGATGTCCTCTGTTCTCTGGTCATAGTAATTCAATTCCACACCGATACGGTCATCCCAGAAAGCGAGATCAAGGCCGTATTCGAATTCTCTTGTTGTTTCGGGAAGAATATTTACATTACCAAGGTTGGATTCACTAACAAATCCCGGCTGGTTCTGCCAGTATGTTGGAACTTCCGAACTTGTATATGTACCGATTCCAAGAGTCGTAGTCTGATAATTGGAAAAGATAGTATATACACCGGGCTGGACACCTGCTTTACCATAGGCAAAGCGAAGTTTTCCAAAGTCCAGATAGGGAATTTCCGGCATATTTGCGAATTTCGTGAATTCCCAGGCGGCGCTCATTTTCGGATACCAGTGACGTTTATCGGCTCCGAATGTCGATGAACCGTCATTACGGATAGCTCCGGTTACATATAACTGATCATACAGATCCAGAGTTGCCTGTGCAAAGTATGATTCTGTATTGATCTGATACTGGTATTCGCTCGGATTCAACTCTGAAAGAGTTGTATTCTCGAGCTGCCAGTAGTTATCTGGAACACCGAAATCATAACCTCTCATTCTGAGACGGTCATACTCACGGCGGTTCAGGTTGTGTCCGACCATCATGGTACCGTCAAGCCAGTCCCAGCGGTCGAGCCATTTAGATCCCTGGATAGTAGCTATGAAATTAGCGTCTATCTCATGGATATTAAATGTACCTGAATACATGAATCCTTTTTGTCTGTTTCTACTTCCCGGAGGGAAATAGCTCAATGTTCTTGTTGCAGCATAGTCGTTACCTAAGGTATAAGAAAGGTCGAGCCAGTCAAGTGGATCGTACTCTAACTTAAGGTATCCCTGAACACGGTCGACATCACTTGTATTCTTATGTTCGTGCATTACCCAGAACGGATTATCAAATACAGGCTTGTCGTCATAGCTCGTGGGAACATGCTGTGTATATGCCCTGTGCCATCCTGTATCGGGATCACGCCAGGGTTTGTTATTAAAATCGGGAGGTGAACGAAGTGTACCGATACCGATACCGGCAGCGTTGTCACCTCTCTGGATCATGTTCTGAAAAGTATTATTATAGGCGATATTACCGGTCAGTTTGAGCTGATCTGTAATTACCTGTGTACCTTTCAGTCTTACGGATTTCCTTTCATAATCGGATCCCGCTTCCCAGTGGCCTTCCTCGAAATAACGTCCTGCCGAGAGGAAGAATGTGGTCATATCGTTACCGCCCGAGATCGTGATGTTCTGCTCATTCAGATAACCGCCGTTAGAAACATCTGTCGAATGATCAAATACGGGAGTACCTGCAGGAATTTCAGGTCCCCAGCTGTAAGTTGCTGTGGTGCTTGAATTTCCACCTGAACCCTGTCCCCAGCGAGTCTGGAGAGGGAAGCCCTGGTACATTTCCGTAGTACCGATCGTGGTCTTAAAAGAGATTCTTGTTTTACCGGGTTTACCTGTTTTTGTTGTGATAAGAACCACACCATTTGATGCGCGTGATCCGTAGATTGCTGCTGCTGCAGAACCTTTCAGGATCTCGATAGAAGCGATATCCTCTGAGTTGATATCTGAGGCACGGTTTGCATTTTCTACACCACCGGCTGTTGAAGGATAACCTGTGTTAACCGAGTTGTCGATCGGGACACCGTCAACCACAAACAGCGGCTGCATACCGCGGTCAATAGAGTTACCGCCGCGAATTCGGATGTAAGAACTCGAACCCGGATCGCCGCTGGTCTGAGTAATTTCGATGTTAGGAGCTTTACCTGCAAGCGCCTGCACAACGTTGACTTCTTCAGATTTGGCTATTTCATCCGGTTTTACTGATGAGATGGTTACTCCGAGTTTTCTCTTGATCTGTGTACCGCCCATTCCCGTTACAACAATTTCATCCAGATTCAAAATGTCTTCTTCAAGATCGAAGTCAACCGTGATCTCCCTGTTAGCAGCCACTGTAACTTCTCTCTCAGTGGTCTTGTAACTCACATAGGAGACCTGGATTGTGTAAGTTCCCGGAGGAACAAACTGAATTTCGTAATTACCTTCCGCGTCCGTTGCTGCACCCATTGTAGTCCCCTGGAGAACAACATTCGCACCGATAAGTTCCTCACCGGTCAGGACATTTGTTACCTTGCCCTTCACGGTCCCTCTCTGTGCTAATGCTGCGTCTCCGAAGGCGAATACAACGAACACCATAATCAGGACAGCCGGAAGCAATCTCGAAATAGTAGCTCGATACCAGAAATGTTGCATGTCGGTCCTTCCTTTGTTAATTATTAAAGGTTATTGTGGATTATTCTGTTGTCGGCTATTTAATATTATCTCTGCTTTATATGCTTGTTTTTCCATAAGGTTGCACAAAATCTTATAAATACTACTATAGAAAAACAGTAAACCGTATTTTCCTTTAAATATTTATCAGGGGAATTAAGAAGCTCACTAACCATATAAGGAAATATTTATTGAAATTGATTCAGCTCCATCAACCCTGAATCTCTATCTTGCCCATAAAAAATAATACGATATAATCCAGAGTAATAATACCAACCTAACTTCAATACTAACAACATCTTAATACAATTCAATAAATAATACGAAAGAAGTAAAAATATTGATCATAATGGGGAGTTTTATATCTTTTACTGAAGGAAATTAAAATCAATCACTGAATTATTATGGTTATCTCCCATTAATGATCACAAAAGTACTCAGGTTAATGCTAATATACACGCAGTAATTCTGCTGAATGTATTATATTTTTAGTTCAAAGTCAATATTTTTGTAAATATTTCTTAAAATAATGAAAAAATATAATTCCATAAATAACAACAGCTTGTAGACTATAATAATTACTTCTCATGGATCGGATCACGTCTCACAGTAATTTTTCCGGTAAATTCCGTTCCGTTTAATGTGAGTCTCAGCTTATATTCTCCCGGTTTCACAGCATCTCCCTGAAGCCGTCTCCCGAAAGCTCTTCTCAGAATTACAAAATGTCCGAACTCGCTTCTCAGGTCATTAGTTATGGAATTATACTCTTCAACCTGCCTTGCGTTTTCCAGGTTATTTCTTGCATCTGAAAGCGCCCTTTTCTGGTTTCGTGAGAGCTTCGGCATATCCGATATTCTATATATCAAAGCCTTTAAATAATCTACATAGAGCTCCTTACGCTCATCTGAAGGATCAAATCTCAGGTCCCAGAGCGTCCTGTTTATTCCCGCATCACCCGGAACATGCATTGTTCTTTTATTCTTGCCTGAAATATCAGTAATTTCCAGGATTACGTCATCTGCTGCTGCATTTTTCAGATAATAACTGATCAAACCGCCGCTGATCATTTTTGCCCTTACAACATCATCTCTTTTAGGGATATACGGAGGATTTTCTGCAGCAAAATACCGGTGTCCTCTTACTCCTCCACGGGATGCATCCTCCCAGATGGTTGCCGGTCTCTGAGAAAAAAGATGGGCTTCTGATTGGGCTACATCCTCTGTCAATTGCTGGAGTGGAGTAATATCATCAAGCACCCAGATACTCCTGCCGTGAGTTCCGGCGATCAGATCACCGTCCCTTGGATGAATAACCAGGTCGTGAAACGCAACTGTCGGCATATTATTCATAAGTCTTTGCCAGGATTTCCCACCGTCGAGCGTTACGAAACAGGCGAACTCACTTCCGGCAAACAGCAGATTTTTATTCTTCGGATCTTCTCTTACTACATACAAACTCTGGTTTTCGGGAAGATTATTTGTAATATTTTCCCAGGTCTCACCGAAATCGGTAGTTCTGAAGATCCATGTATCAAAGTGTGAGCTCCGGTGGCCGTCGAAAGTAACATAGCAGGTACCTTCTTCGAAATGCGATGCTTCAACATGACTCACCCAGATACCTTCCGGTACTGCAGGAATATTCTGTCTGACATTTTCCCAAGTAGATCCTCCATTCCTCGTAAACTGGATATTTCCGTCATCTGTTCCAGCCCATAGAAGGTCCGGTGAAATTGGTGATTCTGAGAAAGCCGTTATAGAACAATGGGTTTCTGCCCCGGTAATATCTCTCGTTAATCCTCCGCTCTCCCTGTTGAATTTCACCGGATCGGCAGTAGAAAGGTCCGGGCTGATTATCTGCCAGTGGTATCCCCGGTCAATCGTTTTAAAAAGGTGATTTCCACACAAGTAAAGTGTGGACGAGTTATGTACCGACATTACAAGCGGAGATCTCCAATTGAAACGGAATGGCGTATTGAATCCGGCATTTCTCTGTAATTCTTCAATCTCAGGTGTAATATAATCTCCATAATTTGTAATATTATTTCGTGCAGGTCTGGAATATTCCACGGCCCTTGTTTCAACATTATACCTTCTGAAGCTTCCGTTCTCTGCTTCGGTATAACCTACCCGCCAGTCATTCGGATCGATTTGAATGTGCATACCGTCACCCCAGTGGAGCTTCCACCAGGAATCTGTAAATGTCCCTCTTACATCCCTGCTGAAATGAGGACCTCCCCAAGTTCCATTATCCTGCGTGCCGCCGTAAACATAATATGGATCTCTGTGGTCGATCCCTATAGCATAGAATTGTCCGATCGGCATATTATCATATAAGCTGAAGGTTTCACCATGGTCATGTGTCAGGGTTAAACCTTTATCCTTTCCGAGATAATACCTGTCCTTATTGTTCGGATCGATCCACATAGCATGAAAATCCAACCCCCCCTCGAAACTGAGATCACCCGGAAGAAATGTTTTACCTCCATCCTTTGAAATACGGATGGTTGTAGTCAGGGCATATACCCTTTTGTCATCCAGAGGATTTATTCTTATTTTACTGTAATAGAATGGCCGGTTATTGTACCTGTTCATAAACTTCCATGACTTTCCACCGTTATCAGTCCTGTAAATACCGGTTCCAAGTTTTTTCATGTCATAGAAATCCTGGCTATCCTCTCCGGGCTGGAAACCATGCTCAACTAATGCAACAAGTATATCGGGATCGCTCCTATATATATCCAGTCCAATCCTGCCTGTATCTCCCCCCGGAAGCCCTTTTGTTAATTTTGTCCAGTTTTTTCCTCCATCAGTAGTTTTAAATATGCCTCCGTTAGGTCCGCCGCTATGAAATGTATAAGGTTTCCTAAGCCTCTGGTAGAATGCAACGTATAAAACATCAGGATCCCGTGGATCCATTACCAGATCAGTCGCTCCTGTCTTCCCGTCATCAGGGAGCCCGTTTGTCAGTTTTGTCCATGTCTTACCCCCGTTCGTGGTTTTAAATAATCCACGGTCTCCATCATATCCCCACAGGTTACCGATTGCCGCAACATAAACAGTATTCTTCTTGTCAGGATGGGTTACGATCCGGGATATCTGGTAAGTATCTCTAAGCCCCATATTCTTGAAGGTTTTACCACCGTCAGTCGTTTTATATATACCATCACCCCAGGCAACACTGTTCCTGTTATTGCCTTCTCCCGTCCCAACCCATATGATATCCGGATCTTTCTGAAAAATTTTTATATCGCCAATAGATGCGCTGGGATAATCATTAAAAATCGGCTCCCATGTCGTACCTGCATTTACTGATTTCCAGACACCGCCTGAGGCCGATGCACATATTACATACCTGAAATCATTATCCAGGGCTTCAACATCCACAATCCTGCCTGAAAAATTAGCGGGGCCAATACATCTCCATTTCATTTCCCTGAGTAGACCATCCGACTCATTTTGAGCAAACAGCGCTCCCGAAATGAGAATAAGACAAATTACTGTCGCTATAGAAACACTGGATCTGAACCTATGAGAACTCATCGCAAGCCTCCTGGATTTTTTCATAATATTTCATTAACCATTGGTAAATTCGGCATACTTCACATGAAAGGATTGGATTTAATTAACAATGATAATATTATAGTGAATAAATTCCTGCTTATCAAGTTTAATGATATATACTATTATTCAATATAATTATATAAAGGCAAGGTTGAACTATATTCTGAGAATATTACATCTCATCTGATCTGTCCCTGTTTTCTGATTATCTTTCTGATCATTTCAAGATTTGCTGCTGTTTGATTGTGAAGCACAGGATAATCATCGAGTGTATATATTTTAAGAGCATTTTCAAATGCAATAATAGCTTTTTGAATATTTTCAGGTATATATTCTACTTCATAAAGCAGCCTGTATGCTGAGCCGAGGTTTATTTGTGTTTGAGCAAAATCGTAAGGATAATCTTCTTGTGTTCTGACTTTTAAAGCTTCACGGAATGCTGATATTGCTTTTTTCAGATTGCCCATTTTATCTGAACTGTCATACGGGACAACCTTCTTCGCAAGGCTTTCTGGCTGATTCCTGACATCTGAAATTGAAACATAAGAATTACCCAGATTATTCATGAGCTGTGCATATTTCAAAGGATATTCTAATAAGGAGAATATCTCTAATGCATTATTGTATGCTCTGATGCTTCGGAGCAGATTCTTTTGCTTTTCTCTGACACTTGAGATCAACCAGTATGCGTTCCCCAGGTTATTTTGAGTTGTAGCATAGGCTTCCGGGTAGTTATTTAAATTGTAGATCTTCAGTGCATTCCTATAGCTGTGAATTGCGCTGTTAAGGTTTTTCTCTTTATACTGCATCTCTGACAGCGAGACCAGAGAGTTTCCCAGATTATTTTGTACAGCCGCATAGTTAAGCGGATATTCATTTTCATTAAATATTTTTAATGCTTCTTCATATGCAATAATCGCATGCAGAAGATTCTCCATTTCTTCATCTATTTTTGAAATTGATTCGTATGCGTTACCGAGATTGTTTTGAGTTACCGCGTAGCTATAAGGATATTCTTCAATTGTCCTTACTCTAAGAGCTTCGTTATAAGCCTCAATTGCATGAGCTAAGTTTCTTTCAGTATCTCTTACCGATGAGAGTGCCCAGTATGCGGCTCCCAGGTTATTGTGTACAGTTGAGTAGCTTCTTGGAGCGAATCCGATCGTAAACACTCTTAATGCTTCATCGTATGCATAGAGCGCTTTTTCTAAGTATACTTCCTTATTCTGGATTTCAGACAATCCCTGGTAAACCGAACCGAGACTATTCTGGCTAAGAGCGTGCTCAACAGGATATTCCCTAATCTGCCTGATCTCAAGGGCTTCACTGAGAGATTCAAGGGCTTTCATTAAATTAACATTTTTCTCTTCGATCCTGGATAAAAGGTTATAAGCTTCTCCCTGGTTATGCTTTATGTAGGCAAATATTGAAGGATTTTCTTCAACACTCACAACAGACAATGTATCTGATAAGAAGTCCAAAATTTTTACAATGGTTTTTCGGTCTGCATTCCTGTTCAGATGATCTTCAGCTTCCCAGATAGTAGAAATTGAAACCGGTTTAATCATTTTCGTACCGGCGCAACCAGTAATAATCATATTAGCAGAAAAAAGCAATAACATTATCGGTATAAAAAAAGCAGCTATATTTGAGCTATTTTTCGTTTTAAACATAATTGACTCCAGTATATACCTGTATCTCGATAATCTATTACAAAAACACGTATTTTCCAAATAAAGTTTCTCTACTATTATTATTACCTTATACTTTCAGGACACATTTTTATTCCAGTAAACAACCATAAGAGTATCAACAGCGAACCAAAAATGCGTTTTCACCGTATACTTTAGTAAATTGATTATGATAAAGATTTCGCAGATTATGGACCAGCACTATTTATATGCAACTGATAGACCTTTCACTCCGGAAAGGACACCTATATATAGAAAACGGGGTTTCCATGCTTTTTATATAACTCTGTTGGTAATGATATCAACTGTTTTTATCCTAAGAGAGGTTTTCCGGGAAAGACCTCCCCAGAACGTGATCAGAAATATACGCTACACCCGTGGAAAAGTCGAGATTGTCTTTATCCCTGAGACAGTCAAGAAAAAGCCTAAATTTGAATTGGTCAGGGTCTCCGATGAAGAATACTTTATTGAGGTTAGAAAAAGCGAAATTGGATACACTGAAGAAAGGACCTACAATTATGGAAGTGTTTCAAAGATATCAAGAGAAAGACCAGAAAAAAAGAACAGATCAGTAATCAGATTGGTCTTTTCCAGGCTCAGTGAAACTCCTCAATTGAATTTCCTCGAAGATCCCTCCAGGTTGGAACTGACCTTCAATAAAAGTGCAGCTGACAGGTTTGTTGTTATGATAGATCCTGTGAACGATCCTGATTATTATGGTGAGATCTCTCGGGGGAAACCTGGCGGTATTGTATCTGCCCTTGATATCTCATTCAAGTTAAAGACACTTCTCCAGGATGATGAAGATGTGGAAATTGTACTTACCTGGGACCTAAGCAGCGGACCGGATAACAGAACAAGGCGAGAAATCTCTGAATTTTATAAAGCAGATATGTTCATCTCAATAAACACAAACAGTTTCTATATTAAACGGCCTGATCAGATCGATGTATACTATGATGGTTTTGGAGAAAATGATGAAGAAAGCAGAATCCTTGCCCATTCAGTCAGAAAAAAGCTGCTCGAAGGTCTCAAAGATGACCTCGATATAGTAAGGGCGCGGGGTTTTCTGCCTGTTGATGACCAGGAAAATGCTCCATTCGGATCAATAGCTATTGTGACGAGGTATATCACTGATGATGGAAAGACAATGACGCTATCAAAACAGGATTTCATTAATAAGGTCTCCGAAAGCATTTCGCAAGCTATTAAATCAGTGGCATCTGAACAGAAATAGTTTTCTTTCTTCAAACCATTGCTTCCACAGATTTAACAATAAAATCACAGATTCTTCACAAAGTCTTAACAATCCTTTAGTAAATTTATTTGATGACTCTGTACGTCGTCAGAACAAGTCGGACACTTTCTGTTAGAAGTTAAGAGATAGTTTCAGTTCTTTCAAGTCTTTTTTTCGAGCCTTCTTACCAAGGTTTT
>JANQEH010000232.1 GCA_028278455.1 bacterium | reverse complement strand
CTCACCTTGAGTTGGAGGTAACACTTCAACAAGTTTTTCTCCTTTAGAAACATTTTGTATCAGGTTCAGCTGCTTATGGTCTACATTACCCATTTCATCTTCAACCGGCCTGATCTCAGTATCAAAATAGAATTTAAGGCTGCCATCACGGCCATGGATAACATCTTTACCTTCAGCTATTTCTATTCTCTGTCCAAATTTCTTCTGCTCAAATATCTCGCTGATTTCTATATCTTTTATTCCGTAAAAAATATGCCTTTCCTTCAACTCATTCTTGAGATCTTCTATCCCAAAATCACCTTCATTGACCTGATTCTCAACAGTTACCCATGCTTTTAAGCCCTCAGCGGCAATTTCTGTGAAGAAAAAAGGCCTTATAAAGATTTCTGTTTCAGAGATAGTAATGTACCCATCAACATCAGCTACGAGACCCACAGGATCAGATTTTGTCTTAGTAACATTTTCCAGTTGCGGGAATGCTGCTTCTCTGCCGGTCTCTCCTTCTATCTTCTCACCGAGGACGTTATATCCATCCTCACCCTTTCCCGGCGGTATACTCTTGGCTATTCTATCTCCCTTTTTTACAGCATTGACTTTTTCTTTATCCACCATGTATTCTATACTTCCGTCTTCTCCTTTAACAGGCTCCACACCAGATGCAATGAGCTTTTTGGCAAAATCTTCAGTAGTCCCGTTTATTGAAGCCACAACATCTTCCTTGATCCCAAATGAAACTCCGTTTGTATTCAGTACCTTTTTTATCTCGTCTGAAGTGAATACAGCGCCGTCCTGCAAACTTATTCCGGTAATGTAGACTTCCATTTTATCAGGTGATATATCAATGACAATATTCAGGGTTTGCACTTCCTGAGTATCTTCCTGCTTTTTTTCGTTTTCCTGTTTATTTTCATCCATCTTTCGAAACTCCGGAAATATGATATAAGAAATCAATTGGACTGACAATCCCCTTAACCTTATCATCTCTTGTTATTACAACCTTGTGGATCTTTTTCTTTATCATAGTCTCTGCTATCTTCTCGATAGGGGTATCTTCCTCAGCTTTAACCGGTCGAGGAGTCATGATGTCCTTTACCAGTTTCTCTCTCTCCGTTGCCAGATCGGAGATATTTCCGCCATTTTCTTGAGTGATAAGATCATGCAGGCTCGTAGTCATAAGTTTGTCAAAATTGATATCGATATAATATCCAAGAATGTCTGATTTGGTAACAATGCCTTTGAGCTTTTTGTTTTTATCGACCACCGGCGCCGCGCTGACACCATGTTTATGAAAAAGGTCGATAACCTTTCTTACCGACATATTAATGTCGACTTTAATGACCTTCTTAGTCATTATATCTTTTACATTCATACTTTATGCTCCATTAATTTCACAGTATTAAAAATCTGTTACTTACTGTTAGAATTAACGTTTCTTTTCAAGTATAATACTCCCTTTTTTCTCAAGGCCATAAATAAAATCGGCAATATGTTCAGTACCGGGACCGCCGCATTCTCCAATTACAGCATGAGCGATCTCGAGAATATTTCTCTTACCATCAATAAAATTAACTATTTCTCTTGAAGCATTACCGATCCTGTAAACGGGATGATCCCTTTTGAGGCCGGGAGAAAGCCTCTCACTCATCTGTTGTACAAGGTCTGAGGTCTTTCTGACCGGAACCAGTTCCGCCATTTTTAGTTCTTCAGGAGTTGGAGCAGGCTCTTCAAAGTTGATATTCATTCTATCGCATAGAGACTTGCACCTGTTCTTGAACGTACTCAGGCTGGCCGCTTTTTCTTCATTCAGATTTTCGACCGCTGTTTCTAAAGCTTTTAATACTTCCCTGTTATTATCGGATATGGCCCGTATAGTATTGAGATTATCGATCTCGTGAACAAAAGCCTGATCAAGGATTATCTTTCCGGTTTTGTAAGAGTCCAATATCGAATTACTATCGGCCTTTGCAAGCAGATTAAATACTCTTTTCTGTTCAACTCCGATCCGCACTCTTCCCTTCCCTTCAACAAGAGTTACTATATTCCCGACATCTTCAGGATCAGCATTTGCTGCGCTTATCATGGATGCAGCAGCTATAAATGCCACACGCTCCAACTGAGTAGCATCTGTTTTGTCAGGTGTGTCCATACTGCTGTGGTAGAAATCATCAGGCCAGCATTCAAAATATATAGTAGGGATATTTACAGGGCTGTTGCTGAGGACAATATGGTCACTGCCCGAATCATATCCTGTTATCTTTACGAAGAACGGTTGTCTGCTTCCATTCTGCGCCGTGATTTTCAGGGGTAGTGATGAATAATTTCCGTAGCTAACATTGTTATTCAGGTTGTCTGCAAGCTCTGCAAATTCCTGGGCAATATCATTCAGGAATGTAGGTTGTGAACGCAAAGTCCGGCTGATGTAGAAAATAGTCCGGCATTTATCCAGATCCTCACCCACCATGTCCATATTAATCCCGGCAACTATCCGTTTCATATCTTCGGGAAATCTTTTAATATATTCACGTGTTGCCCATATTTCAGGCACCCATAAAAACCTGATGCTTCTTCTTGGCTGAGCGATAATCCCATTTTTGATCAGTTCAATTATTGTCCTTCCAGTCTCGAGGATGCATGCTACACCGCTGTTGTTATCATTACCGCCCTGCTTTGATACCCCCTCAAAAAGATGCGCTATCAGCAGCAGTTCCTGTTCAGCCCTGTCTGTACCGGGTATCATGCCGGTCACTACTTCACCTTTACCCGGATAATATGTAGTTTCGACTTCAGCATGAACTGTGATCTTTTGTCCTCTTTTTATCTGGTTTACCAACTTAATTCCCTTTGAATATGGGATGTAGAAACCGAATCCCTGATTCCCGTCTCTGACTCTAGAAACGGAGCTCCAGAGAATCATTTCCGGGTAGAGATCAGGATACCTGGTGTAGTAAGAGACAACACCCGCCGCTTTGAATCTTGTTACAGCCATCCTGTATAATGAACTTATGTGAGAATTTGAAAGTACGATCTTACCCTCTACATCTACACCTTCATAGCTTTCTATCCTGTCACCATCCTGGATAAATACTAGCTCAGAAGTCAAATCCGCATTGCCTGAGTGTTTCGCGATGCAGGCGGCTACTTCGTCGTGATCTGCGATCGTCTCCTTAAATGGACTGACTATGGAAAGCCTTGCTCTTACTGCATCCCACTGCTCTCCGCCAGTCTCAAATTTTTCCATCCGGATATCCGAGAATCCGTATTCTTCAAGAATATCCAACATGAATTTTGTCTCATGATACATTCCGGTATACTCTGACTCCGGTCTGTTTCTCTCGAAAGGAGCAAGGAGGATTTCGTTATTCAGGGCGATATCACCTGAGATTTCCGCTATAATTCCGTTTACTATTTCATCAGGTATTAAAATTGTGTACTGTGCATTAAGATTCGTAGAAACTAAGGTGATGACAATAATCAATACTCCTGACAATGCTCTTCTACTATTCAATTTGACCTCCGGTATAAATTTAATTTATCAATAGATACGAGTATTCTCTCAATTCTTTTCTCTTCTTAATAGGATCATCAACATATTTCCCGAGCTCATTCCAGAAAAACTTGCTATGGTTCTTGTATTTAGTGTGGACAAGCTCATGAAGTAAAATATAATCGATAAGTTCTTCTGGGAGTCCCGCCATCTTCAGGTTAAGGCTGAGATTATCTTTTGATGAACAACTTCCCCATCTTGTCCTCTGTTTTCGGAATTGCACCTTATTGTAATTAAAACCGTAATTATCAGAAAACTTCTCAAGCCGGGCCAGAATCTTCTCCTTTGCCTCTTTCCCGTTAACCGGCGGAGCTTTTTCAAGTTTTCTTACCTGTTCTTTCTCGAATTGTTTCAATTTATTATTGTGCCGTTTGATCCAATCGGATCTTGAAACGAGAAATATTTCAGCTTCCCTGAATGAAATCCTGAAAGGCACACTCACCCTTATACCTTTGAATGGCCTGATTGACAGGCTCATTCTTTTTGCTTTTCTGCTTCGTGAGAATGTTACCGGGCCTATACCCGGAATGTTTTTCTCAATGATCTTCTGTCTGAACATTTAAATAGAAATCCTGCCAATAAAAAAATCAAGAGTAACAGAATTCCCGCATAGCATCGATAAAAACATCGAGTTCTTTCAATGTTGTATAGATGTTGGGAGCGATCCTCGCTCCTTTTATATCTGGTGCGTTAATGGCTACGGTAAATATCTTGTGTTTATTATAAAGGTAATTTACGAGTTCTGAAGGTGATATATCTTTTATTCCGGCATTAGCAAGCCCGCAGGAACGCTCTTTATCCATAGGCGTATTCATTATCACTCCGGGAAATTCCGAGACTTTCTCCGCCCAGTAGTCCTTGAGGTACCTGAGACGGGCTTCTTTTCTATCGATTCCTATACTGTTATTGAATTTAATAGCATCGGCTATAGTAAGCTCGATTGCGCACGGCCTTGTGCCAATGTGCCCAAGTTTGTTGATATTGTCCGAATCATAATTCATGTCCCCGAACAGGGGCCAGATATTCTTTATTTTATTCCGTCGGATATATAAAATCCCCGTACCAAGAGGGGATCCCATCCATTTATGCATACTTGCTCCATAATAGTCACAATCCAGGTCCGGAATCCTATAATCAATATGCGTCCAGGAATGTGCCGCATCTACTATAACTTCTACTCCCATTTCATGAGCCATATTGCATATTTCACGTACCGGCAGGATCTGTCCGGAAAGGTACGTCATATGGGATACGAGAATGACTTTAGTTTTCGCTGTGATCGATTTTCTATATTTTTTAATAATATCCTCATTACTGGTAGATATTAACGGTATCTCTATAATTTTATTTACAATACCGTCCCTTGCGGCTCTCTGTATGAAAGCTTCTTTCATACTCGGGTATTCGAAACTCCCCCATAATGCCTCATCGCCTTTTTTTAGTTCCATTCCCATGATAACGTTGTTCAGGGACTCAGTTGTATTTCTTGTAATAAGTATTTCTTCGGGTGAACAGCCAGCGAATCCAGCCAGAAGCTGAGTTACTTCCCTTCTTTCTTTTCCCTGCATTCTCCTCATATAGAAAGATGGTATCTCGTTTATCATCTGAGTATTTTTACAAAGGGCTTCGACTCCCGAATACGTCTGAGGGCTGAAATAACCGCTTTCAAGATTAATAAACTTCGGTGAAAGTCGATAGGCTTTCTGGATATGGTACCAGAAATCTTCATCCCGGGCTGCAGCTTCCGGCGGTATATTGCCCAGTTTTTCTGAAGCTGTTCTTATTTCATCAGCCCTGCTGAGATCCAGCTTCGGAAAAGCCGCTGCTCCCAGTGCCATCCCTCCTGTACGCTTAAGAAAAGTTCTTCTTGAATCTAACATCTCGCTTCCCTTTTTTTGCCGTTTGAATCAATATATTAAGAAAATTAATGAAAAAACATATTTTATACATAAATTATTTTTTATATTGAAAAATAGAATCAAACTAAAACTGGATCATGAAAAGAAAAATCATTATACTTTTTACACTGATTACCCTGCTAATATTATTCGATTGCGCTCAAAAAACCGTAGAGGTAGAAGTGAAAACCGGCTTAGACATACTAATGGATGAGTATTCAGACTCAATCGCTGGCAAAAGGATTGGAATTATAACAAACCAGACAGGTATTACAGCAAAAGGTGAACATATTGTCGACTATCTGACCAGGTTTGATGATGTCAATATAAAGGCAGTTTTCGGGCCGGAACACGGTTTTCGTGGAGATAAAGCGGACGCTATCAGGGTGGCATCATATACTGATGAACGAACAGGATTGAAAGTATGGAGCCTTTACGGCAGGAATTTCAAACCGACACCAGAAATGCTTAGTGACATTGACGTTCTTGTCTATGATATCCAGGATGTTGGTGCGAGATTCTATACTTTTATAAGTACAATGGGATTATGCATGGAAGCAGCCGCTGAAAACGCCAAGAGATTCATAGTCCTTGACAGGCCGAATCCAATAACAGGAAGCATATTAGAAGGCCCCGTTATCGAGGAAAAGCATTTCTCTTTTGTAGGGAAATTCCCGATCCCGATCAGGTACGGTCTGACGCCTGGAGAAACAGCAAGGGTGATTAAAGGTGAAGGCTGGATGAAGAAAATGGAGGATCTTGATCTTGAGGTAGTACCATTAATTGGATGGAGCAGGGATATGTGGTTTGACGAAACAGGCCTGCCATGGGTAACTCCTTCGCCGAATATACCGTCGTTATTATCTGCGACTGTTTATCCCGGTATGTGCCTTTTTGAGGCGGTTAACATTTCTGAAGGCCGTGGCACACTGACACCTTTCGAAGTCTTTGGGGCTCCCTGGATAAATAACCAGGAACTTGCTGACAAGATGAACGAGCAGGATATTCCCGGTGTATTCTTCACCCCGGTTTTTTATACACCGGCGAGTATAATCAATGTTTCTCCAAGATCGAAATATCTTGATGAAATAGTCTTCGGTCTCAAGCTTGTGGTCACTGACCGGAATAAATTCAGGCCTGTTGAAGCAATGGTTAGACTATTTACAACAATAAAAGAGCAGCACCCAGAAGATTTCAAATTCAGGTCAAATCTTGAAAGGCTTATCGGGATATCAGCATTCAGAACAATGATAAATAAGAGACTTGATCCGCAAGATATATTGAAAGAATGGGATAACGGCCTGGTTGATTTCAGCAATATTCGTAAAAGATACCTGATTTATAAGTAAAATAGAAAAGTCTTCATATTGATGCTGTGCCGCAAAGAATAATCTGTAAAAGGGAAAACTATTCTCACGTGCTTTTGACTGAAGAAAATTCTATCTTTCCACGATCCTGTATTCATGTATGGAAACAAGATCTTTATCATGAAAGAAAACGGTATTCCCCTGCATGATAGAGAAATTCAGATCGTCAGACGGCGGATCGATCGTTCCAAGCCATATACCTTCACTGTCGTATATCTCAAGATGTATACTCTCTGGGAAAGTGGCAGATTGCATTCGCGTAAGCTCGGACGGCAGTTCGGGCTGTTCATGAAAAGTCGCTACCCACAATCTGTTTTTTGAATCTACACCAGCTGCGCCTGAAATGAAGGTGATGTCCGGAAATGGAATTGTCGCCACTCTTCCACCAAAATCCATTTCCCTCTCGGACATACCGACATGTATTTCAAATGGGAGCGGCCTGTCAAAACGGAAGATCAGCTCGCCCCTTGAATCATATTTCTCTATTCTGTTCTCAGCTACATAACAGAGAAAAATGTTGTCTTTATCATCCACAGCTACCGATACCATATTTGCCATACCCGTGAGCATGGGATTATCATATTCCTTGAGTGCACCGAAATTCGCCACTATCTTGCCTTTGGTATCCAGAAGAGATAAAAGCGTTTTATCATCCTCAGAGCCCGGAATACCCGGAATACCCTGCATATTCAGGATCGGGGCGACAAGCCTGCCGTCGGAAAGCATGCTGAATGTAACGAAGAGTTTCTCCATCCTGTATGAACTTATATAACCGCCGTTAAGATCGAATTTCTCAATCCTCAGATTACCTGAATTTAATATATGAAGAATATTATCTTTGTCGATGATCATTCCGGATGGATTCAGTAGTTCTCCAGGTCCCTGTCCCTGGCTGCCTATAGTCATAACATACCGGCCATTTTTGTCAAATTTCTGTACACGTGAATTCCCAACATCCAAAACATACAGATCACCGTTGTCATCCATTAGTGCAGCACGTGTATTGAAGAACTGGTAATTCTCATCTATCTCATCAATGCTGCCTCCTATCTTTCTCACAAATTCAAGTTCAACTTCCGGTTCTTCACCCCATTTCGGAGACTGGTTATGTATAATCCTTGTTCCCCCGATCTCTTCGACGGTATAATTTGCTGTATCTTTGCCGCAGCTTACAAAGAAAAACGCAATAATCCATAAAAGTATCGTTTTCTTAAACATACCTGAAATTCTCTTTTTCATACTTAGGAGACAATATATAACTTATAATAGTAAATTTCACTAAGTTTAAGCTATTTCTGCTTTTTTATATATCCTTACTGTTAAAAGCATGGATACATATACAATACATCCAAGGAAAAGTAAGAGTAATGGCAGATTTTCCGGAACATTTGAATATACGGACAGTTTATCCAGCCACCGCATACCGTTAAATATCGAATCCGTAAACATACCGCCTTTTGATAGACCGTATGTAATATATACAAAGAAGGCCGGGATCATCGCGCTCATGACAATTCCGAGCGCAAGCCCCAATTTATATATTAATGGAAAGGTGAAAGCGATAAAAAGGAAAACCATCACTAATGTAGTGAAAAGTACTCCAAGTGACATAACTCTATCATAGTCTTTAAAGGGGAAAAATTTTATCAGTATTATGAGGAGTAAGCTAAAAAAAGCTATGCCTGCTGCAGCCGTGATAAATGATGTATAATACCGGGCCTGGACAACCATTTTCCTGCTGACAGGCAGACTGAGGAACACTATTTCACCCTTTTTGAGCTTATTCTGATAATGAGGAAGGATTAGCAGATAACAAATCCCCTGAATACATAGACTGGGATACATGAAATGCAGTTCTCTAAGCATCGGGAACAAAACAGTCATCAGAACACCGTAAAATGCAAGTGTCAGCAGTGACATTCTTTTCCAGACCAGTAGATCTTTTAAAATCAGATTCATCATGTGATCATATCCTCACTAACTCTTTGGATCTGTAAAGTCTGCCGCTAATTATCATCGAAATTGAAAATACAGCTGTAATAATCAGTACCAGTATTGGAATGCTGCCGGGAATGCCGGAATGCGTGTGGACTTTATAGATCATGTAAAAACCATTAAGGAAAAAACTTCTCGGTAATGCAAAGAAATACACATAAATGAAAACTGCAAATGATCCTATACCGGCTATTATTCCCAGTCTGGTTATTAGCGGCAGTATTACTGATAATAAAAACAGACAGATAAAAAGAGAAGTGAATGCATAGTTATAGTCCATTACCAGAGAATAGTTTTCACTTGGGAAAAATATATTGATCATAAAAGCAGTAATCAGAGCTATAATCATGCAGGCTGCTGTCAGCATTAAAGCAGTAAAATATTTTCCCCGAATAAATTCACTTCTATCTACCGGAAGGCTCCCGAAAAGCATTTCACCTTTTTTATATTCATCAAAACCTGTGAAGGTCGCCATCATTATTAGCGGCCATTCTGCGAATATATAGTAGAATATCGTCGGTTCTTCCTCGAGAAACATAAATCCGAATATTAGCGCTCCAATATAGGTCGGCAGCATAATTAATAGATAAATTTTGTTGATAACAAATTCTTTGTAAAGTAAACTCATCAAATTCATTTATATTAGCTCCTTACAGGTCTCTTTTGTCATAGTATTTCTCAGAAAGCTTCATTGACAGCAATACGATAGAAACGATCACCACAAGTGAAAGTATCCTGAATGGGATTGTACCTATCTCGCTGCTGAACTCTGCAACAAAGGTGATTATCCCTGAGAAAATAGGCATCATAAACATTTCATAACCTCTTATGATTGAAATTATATATTCTATACCGGATAGAATGATTAGGACTGCTGCAGCAAAACCCAGGAAAACAGGAAATCCTGTCCTGAGGCCGTATTTATAGTAAAACGGAAGTAATATAGCAGTTGCAGACATCGCAATTAGGATAAAAAGTGCGATACCTTGTATAGATAAAAGATCTGAAGCAATTTGCATTTCGATCTCCATCATATTTTCTACACCTGCACCAAGAATAAGGGTGATTAGAAAACCTGCTAAAATCATAATACAGGAAGAAGAATATCTTGCTCTGACAATGGTACGCCTTTTTACCGGCAGGCTGCAATTTAAAATCTCCGTATTATGAGCTGTGTCAACAAGAATAAAGATAACCGGAAGAATCATGGTGAATATAAGACTTCCATTAATGTATAGACCGAACCTGGTCATGGCGAATGAATACAGAATCCAGTTAGCCAATACCATCAGGAAGTACCATTTCATTGCCCGGAAATCCTTGAGTACAAGATGAGCCATCTTTAATTCTCCATACCGGTAAAATACATGATATCTTCAAGCGAAGCTTTATCTATTACCACTTTATCTCTGAAATTCCTCCTGATTTCCGCCACATTTTCACTGAGTGCCTCAAAGCCGTAATCGCTTTTACGGATTCCGCTGAACATTTTCCGGTTCTCATCATTCAGCAGATCGTTCCCGCCTTTGATTATTCCATAGTTTTCAAGAATTTCATCTTTGCTCCGGGAGAAAATCAGCTCTCCATTATCGACATAAGTGATATAATCTGCGATTCTTTCCAGGTCGGATGTAATATGAGTGGAAAAAAGTATCGATTTCTTCTCATTCTGCATAATATCGGAAAGCATTTCGAGAAGTTCTCTCCTGAAAATAGGATCCAGTCCGGATGTCGGTTCATCCATGATAATAAGATCGGCATCATGAGAAAGCGCAAAAGCGATTGCAGATTTCATCACCATCCCTCGGGAGAACTTCCTGACCGGTTTGTTCATCGGCAGATCAAATTTGCTGATCAGATCATTAAACCTTGTATCATCCCATGACAAATAGAAAGGAGAAATGATCTTTTTTAGCTGTTTCAGATTGAGATGGTCGTAATAATTCGGATTATCGTATACGAATCCTATCCGCGATTTTATCTCTACTTCATTGTCCAGTATGTCACTACCGAAAATGCTTATCTTCCCCTGTCTTCTTATAATAAGATTCATCAACAGTTTTATTATTGTTGTCTTCCCCGCTCCATTCGGCCCAATAAGTCCCATGATATATCCTTCAGGAAGTTTGAACGTAAGATCGTTCAAAGTAAATCCCTTATATTCCTTAGTAAGGTTTTCTACTTCTAATACATAGTTACTCATTATTCATCCTCCTTATATAGAAGTAAAAGCATTTCATTCAATTCGTCTAAACCGATCCCGAGCTTCTTTGCTTCAAGTACCACCTCACTCAATTTCTCTTCGATAGTTTTGATCCTTTTTTCTCTGAGAAATTCCTTATTCTGCTGAGACACAAAGCATCCCTTGCCGCCGACAGTATCGATAAAACCTTCTTTCTCAAGCTCCTCGTATGCTCTTTTTGTGGTAATGACGCTGATCTGCAGCTCTTTGGCCAGCTTTCTGATTGAAGGAAGAGAATCTCCTTCTGCAAGCTCACCGGAAATTATCTGCGCTTTAACCTGCTTCATCAGCTGTTCATAGATCGGATCAGGTGAAGAATTTGATATTATTATTCTCATTTATTGCATGCCTCATTATTAAAGCAGTTTTATTTTCGATTTCTATCGTATCTACTGTCTTTTCTGTATTGTCTGTATATACTGTATATATTACTTACGCTTAAGATAACATTAAGTTTCACAGATTGCAAGAATTATTTTGAGATTTTTGTCAATTTTTAGCAAATTTTACCAGGAGTATTATATAATTATGAACAAGATCAATGTTCATTTATCAATTAAATATAATCTTCATTACTATTTGATTGAAGTATCAGGATTGCATTATTGAAGCTAATTCTGGAGATATCGACTATAAAGTTGTGATTTGTTTTCAAGGATAGGATCATTATATTCAATCATTTCATCTGGCATGAAGCCCCCCTGTTGTGATTTGTTTTCAAGGATAGGATTATTATATTCCGGTTATATCATATGGGAATGAAGCGTGGTTGTGATTTGTTTTCAAGGATAGGATTATTATATTCGCTTTCGCAAAAGTTATAACCGCACCATCGTTGTGATTTGTTTTCAAGGATAGGATTATTATATTGAGCGCTGTTGCTGAGGCTGTTAAGCGTACGTTGTGATTTGTTTTCAAGGATAGGATTATTATATTAAGCTAACCAATGAACATACTAACAACATTGTTGTGATTTGTTTTCAAGGATAGGATTATTATATTACTATAGGATTATTCCTCCTTAAAAGCCTGTTGTGATTTGTTTTCAAGGATAGGATTATTATATTTAGACGACGTGTTAGTGTATGACCGGTCTAGTTGTGATTTGTTTTCAAGGATAGGATTATTATATTGGCGATTCCCGAAATATTACCGAGGTTCATGTTGTGATTTGTTTTCAAGGATAGGATTATTATATTACTCGGCAAACAAAGTGTTGTTTGAGCATAGTTGTGATTTGTTTTCAAGGATAGGATTATTATATTTATACTCCGAGGCTCTTAGTGTCGATCAGAGTTGTGATTTGTTTTCAAGGATAGGATTATTATATTTGTGCGCCAATTCAAGACACGGCCTTGATGGTTGTGATTTGTTTTCAAGGATAGGATTATTATATTCGCTGGGAACGTCATTAGCTCCGGTGTAGTGTTGTGATTTGTTTTCAAGGATAGGATTATTATATTTGAACAGGACGGTAATGTTGAAATTGATTGGTTGTGATTTGTTTTCAAGGATAGGATTATTATATTTCATGTCGTCAACACCGTTACCTGTTTTGTGTTGTGATTTGTTTTCAAGGATAGGATTATTATATTTCCTGCGTAATTATATTCCTGCCAGTCTGCGTTGTGATTTGTTTTCAAGGATAGGATTATTATATTGGTTGATGTCAAGTTTGCAACGGGGTCGTAGTTGTGATTTGTTTTCAAGGATAGGATTATTATATTTGTCCGGTAAGCCTTTCCATGTTTTATATTGTTGTGATTTGTTTTCAAGGATAGGATTATTATATTGGAAGTGAAACCAAGTATACTATCAGCGGTGTTGTGATTTGTTTTCAAGGATAGGATTATTATATTCCCACCTTATCAGGTTACCCACAGCGAGCTGTTGTGATTTGTTTTCAAGGATAGGATTATTATATTTATGGGTGAAATATTATTGCCACCGGTTACGTTGTGATTTGTTTTCAAGGATAGGATTATTATATTGCATGGTGGATGGATCAGAAGTATAGACGTGTTGTGATTTGTTTTCAAGGATAGGATTATTATATTTGAGGATTCGGATTAAACAATATGAAAAAGGTTGTGATTTGTTTTCAAGGATAGGATTATTATATTACCTTCCGGATAAATAACCTTCAAAATTGAAGTTATCCGGAAAATCGTTCTGAAAAACCGGTGTTTTCCACCGGTTTTTCATTTTATTTTCACATTTTTTATCAGAAAAACTCAAGTTGATAGGACACCTCCGGGATAGCTGTTTTTGATTTTCCTATGAATGCCTCCATTAATCCGAACTGGGCATCGGTAATCCGCAGGATATTTACAAGACCGCTCGGGGGCAGAAATGATTTCACCCTTTTTATATGAACTTCCGCATTCTCACGGCTGGCACAGTGCCGGATATAGACTGAATACTGCATCATGCTGAAACCATCCTTCAGCAGGTTCTTCCTGAACCTCATGTAATCCTTACGCTGTTTCTTTGTATCTGTAGGAAGATCGAAAAAGACAAATAACCACATAATTCTGTATTTGTTTAGTTCCATGGTTCGGGATATTGTATAAAACCAACATTATTTTCATAACATCTGTATAAACTTACGGCTGTATTTGAAGCTGCAAGCATCAGTGGAGTTTTTTCCTTATTCATTTTCAGCGCGATATGCGGCAGTTTTAAGATATCCTGCTTTATCTCCTTTGTCAATTCCCGGTAGTCCATACCATCCACGAGCTTTCGCACGATCTCATCAACAAATGGCCTGAAAGGTTCCATAATATCATCTGCGAGGGGATAAGAATTATACCTGTTAGAATGGTGGATCCCGATTACCGGCAGAAGCCCTGCCCCGATGAGGCTTCTCGCTATAATCGCGCGAAGAACAGCGTAACCGTAATTAAGAAGATTGTTCGGAGGATCTTCGTATCTCCCCCGTTTGAACTTAATATCCCTGAAAAGCAGGTTCCAGTATCGTTTTGCTGCGAGTGCTTCTATATTATCGGGATCACCTGACCGCACTTTCGGGATAAGCGCTTTTAACGGGCCGGGCCCGGCGCCGGATCTCTCGACGATAAGCGCCTGGTTTTTTATCTTTGCCTGGACTGTTTTTTTCCACAACTGCTTTTTCAATGGTTCTTTTATGTTGATCTGAGCTTTGAATCTCTCGTTCTGCAGTGTATTCGCATCGAGAGGCATCATTAATCCGGCAGGCAGATGCTTATCATTCGTAATAATTACTGCTGTATTGTTATCCAGCAGTTTTGCCAGAAGGCTTTTACTAAGGCTGACACGGTCATTATCTATTATAAGAAACCCGATATCTTCGATTGGGATCGATCTCTCACCTGCTCCTTCTGTCGATACAATTAACTGCTCATTTTCAGTTCTCATGAATGCCTGGTTTTCAATGAATATCGTTCGTTTAATCATAAGCCTTCCTCAGCCTGCCCATCGGATCGATACGGACTTTGATTCCATTTAAAGTTGAAGGATATTTACTCATAACACCGATATCCTTATTATTTTCGTCCTTCAACCTCGCAGCAGTATGAAGCCTGAAAAATATCTGGTTATTAGTTCTTGTCATCTTCTGAACCCTGTATAGCCTGTCAGAATAATCCTGAGCAAGGTATGGATCATTCCAGTCAATTTCTTCCTCTTCTACATCCATAAGCATCATCTCATTGATCGACAGGGACAT
>JANQEH010000222.1 GCA_028278455.1 bacterium | reverse complement strand
CCGGTGTTGACAACTCCAGTATCTCTTCAGTTTTCCTGGATAGCTCCGAAGTACGTTCTTCAACCAGTTTTTCAAGATGCTCTTTGTGGTTTTTCAGGTCAGTTTCAAACTGTTTTTGTGTGGTAATATCCCGGGCAATCGCAAAAGTTGTGTTCGATTTGCTGTCTGGCTGGGAGGTCCAGTCAAGCCAGATATAATCACCATTCTTACACCTGTACCTGTTCTGAAAATTCAGAATAGATTCACCCTTCTCAAGTTTTTCAGTTATTATTTTCAAAGTTTTATCGCGGTCATCTTCGTGAATAAAATCAAAAAACGGTGACGCTTTCAATTCCTTTTCAGTATATCCCAGCAGCTTTTCAAATGCTGGATTTACAAGAAGAAAATATCCCTTCAGATCTGCAACACATATAAGGTCTGCAGAAAGGTCGAAGATCTTCTTAAATTGCCCCTGACTTTCCTCCAGCTCAAATTCAGCTTTTTTCTTCTCGGTAATATCAATCGCAATCTCATAGCGGACATCTCTCCCGTCCTTCCATTTTATCACTTGATCGGTAATCAGAAAATGACGATTGATATTCTTATTATAAAATTCCCAGGTATACGGTTCCCGTGTTTTCAGAATAATGTCATTTGTGCAGAAATCGCATGGTTCTTCCAGGCCCTGGAACTCCTTATAGCAAACTTTTCCCCGGGGATCTTGACCGAGCATTTCTCGAAAATTTTTGTTTGCATAAAGAACCTCATACGATTGAGGATCAACTATATACATAACCTCCGGAAAGTTTTCGAGAATTCTAATCGCGCTATCGAGTGAAACATCAAAACCGTTGTGAGAATCATCAGATGTTTTTATTCCTTTATTCTTTGCCATTGCTGATCTCCGGTATCGTTATTCATTAGTTCTTTCAATGATCTGGTAATCAAGCTTGGCGAGAGCCACCTGCAGTCCTGCCGCCAAAGAGGGCCGTGTTGAGATGCCGGTCATCTCAATGCCCAGGTGAACAAGGGTTTGTGCGATCGATGGACTCACTCCTGTTAAAATCGCTTGAGAACCGAGCAGTTTTACTGCATTTATAGTTTCAATCATGTGCTGTGCAGTCTGGGTATCGACATACGGAACACCGGTAATATCGATCAGAGCGACAGGCGAGGATGTTTCAACAATTGTTTCGAGAAGCCGTTCCATGAACTGGTGTGTTCTCTGACTGTCCAGAGTACCGATAAGCGGAGCAACAACAACCCCTTTCCAGATACTCATTATCGGTGTTGAGAGTTCAAGAATTTCATTCGCTTTATTAGCTAGGTCCATTTCAAGTCTTTTCTGCCTGAGAACTTCCGCGAACGGTACTGAAAGGCCCTCCATATTCTGCTGATCCGCTTTTGAATATCCCCCTTGTTTGTTGCCAAGAGATATCATACCGAAAATCTTTCCTCCCTGAAACAGAGGAACACCAAGGAAAGCAGTCAACGGCGGATGTCCATCCGGTATTCCGATTCGGTCAGGATGATTCGGGGGATCATTTACGATCAGAGATTTCTCTTCTTTGATCACTTTCCCCCATATTCCTCTCACCTCCATATTTGTTATAAGGTTTGTTTTATCGGAATCGGGCAGCCTGCAAACGTCCCAGCCCGGATCGCTTAAGGCGATCGTATCAAACCTGCCGACAGAATTCAATTCACCAATAAAACCAAACTTACTGTCAGTCAGGTTTTCCGCAATTTGCAGACATTTTTTTGCTACTTCCACATCTGTCTCGAACTGGATCGCAGACTGAAAAACCGAATTTGAAGCCTGGAGCAATGATAAATCCGAACTCTGTTTACTCTTTTTACTGCTCATTATCAGGTCTCCTGTTTATTTATATAGCGATACTTTTCCTGCGTTTCTTGATTGCTCTATCACCGACAGGATCTGCTTATAATTGAGGGGTTTAAGCGCGTAAAGGAGAATACCTGTCTCTCTGCAGTGCCGTTCAGTTTCAGAGTTTGACCGGGCCGCAGTCATAATAATTTTCAGGTTTTTGTTGATACCCCGCAGCACTGACGCCAGCTTGTACCCTTCAATTTCTTCCAGGCCTGCTTCTATTATTGCCAGATCGATAGAGTGTTTTTGCATTATTTCTGCAGCAGTTTGAGCTTTGGAGGAGAGAAATACTCTGAATCCATAATTGAGTAAAACTGATCTGGATTTCCATCCCGCTGCAGGATCGTCATCAATGACCAGTATTGTAAACTTTGAATCCATCGGAAGTACACCCTTTTACAAATTTCTTCTCACAACCATAAGGCAATTAATATGCCTGACGCAAAAGTCATTTATTTACAATTACTTATAAAGAAACAACGATACGCATTTACTTAAACATTCCAGAATCTGGACAAATACATCTGTAAAATCAGCTTTTTAGATTGAATGGATGTAAAGTTGAGGAGTAAATCGACAGAGTTATCTCGAGAATAATCTGTCCATAGATGGGACACGTGTCCCGATTGTGGAAAATCAAAGAGAGATTTTATATTCGCTTATTCTGTTATAGAGTGTGCTTTTTCCGATACCAAGCAGTCTTGCTGCTTCCCGTTTGTTTCCCTTGCAATGTAGTATAGCGTTTATAATGTGCTGCCTCTCAACATCTTTCAAGGATTGAATGGCGATATCTTCCGGCTGACTGCTCCTGATTTCTGTTGAAAAATCAGCGGCAGAAATCATTTCGCCGGTACCCATAGTATATGCGCGTTCGATCATGTTTTCCAGCTGTCTGATATTACCGGGCCAGTGATAAGCAATCAGCGTGCTGAGAGCATCCGGTTTAATACCGGTTACTTCCCGTCTGTCTGATGTGTACTTTCGAATGAAATGACTGACGAGTTGAGGTATATCTTCTTTGTGTTCACGCAATGGAGGTACATAAATGGAAATGACATTGAGCCGATAAAACAGGTCTTCACGAAATTCACCATTGTTTATTGCATCAGGTAAACTTTTATTTGTCGCTGCTATTATACGTGCATGAATCTTAACTGTTGAATTACTCCCTACAGGCTTTATTTCCATTTCCTGTAATGCGCGAAGCAGCTTTACCTGTATGTTGTGCGGGATTTCAGCTATTTCGTCCAGGAATAATGTCCCCTTACCGGCAGACTTAAATAAGCCCTCTTTCGCCTGATGAGCACCGGTAAATGCACCTTTAACATGTCCGAAGAGTTCACTTTCAATAACATTGGGATTCAGAGCGCTGCAGTCTACCGGTATGAACGGTTCATCTTTCCTGCTGCCGGTTGAATGGATTGCCTGAGCAATCATCTCTTTGCCCGTACCGCTTTCACCGCTGATCAAAACATGACTTGCACTGTTTCCAGCCTTTTCTATAACTTCATATATCCTGAGCATTTGAGGTGATGAACCGATCAGGTTTCCAAGTCCGGCATATGCCAGTGAACTTGCTCTGAGCATCCTGTTTTCCCGCAGCAATGAATAATGCTCAACCGCTTTGTCGATTGAAGCCATCAGAAGATCAATATCCCACGGTTTTGTCAAATAATCGAATGCCCCTGCTTTCATGGACTGTACAACCAGCTTTATATCGCCGAAAGCCGTCAGAATTATCGGAACAACAGGGTATCCGAGCTCCTTGAAAAGGGATATCAGTTCAATACCATCCATTTCCGGCATCTTAAAATCAACAAGAGCCACCTGACACAACTCATTTTCAAGGATGGTCAGGGCATCTTTTGGTTTTTCTGCGGTAAAAACTTTGTATCCGCCTTTTTCGAGAACACGTTTTAAAGATTTTAAAACATTTTGCTCGTCGTCAATACAGAGAATGCGTATTGTATCCATAGATAACCTATATTGGTTAACAGATTCACCATTCTAATTATAATATACAAGCAGATGCTCTTAAATCAACCGTTAATATTTTACGCACTTTTTACTGCATTATTTTTGATAAACATTTGTGTAATACGGATTGGATAAAGAGGCTGATTTAAATTGATATTAATTGATATTAAAAGAAATGAGAAAAACCAACCTGGAAGTAAGAATCGTTTCGAATATCGTAAAAAAGGTCACGTTGTTCAACACCTGAGAATCCAAGATATTCGAGGTTAAGCCTAAATTGATTAAAAATGCGTCTTTCATACTTAATCGAGGTCAAAATTGTGTGAGTTTTTTTATCAAGAAAAATACCTGAATTAACAGAAGTATCATTTCTGTCATTGATATCAACTCGTATACCGAGGAATATGTCATCTTCAAATAAAACGGGAGGAACAGTACCCCGCTGATCGTAAATGTATTCAGCGTAAAAAGTTATATCTTTTCCGGAATAGAATATATTCTCAGCAGGATATTCAATCCCTGAAGTAACAGCATAAAAATCACTCTCTGTATTTTTATTGTAAATTGATTCAAGTTTTATCAGCAGATTTCCATACCATTTCTGAATGTCAATTCCTGTCTGATGAATAGTACTGTAATACGGTACAATACTGATCTCAGAATCATTTTGCATGTTCACAATAAAGTCAGGTTCACGCGACGTGCCGTAAAAACTGTATATACCAATATCTGTAGCAAACATTGAGTGCGAATAACGGACTGCGTAATCTATATGGCCATCTCCGGCACGAGACTCAAATATCGCGTTATCAACATCAACCGGATACATACCCCGTAACCTTCCTCCTGCCCCGGGAAATGTTCGTTGACGAAATCCTGTCATACAGAGGATCTCCAGCATTCCCCATCGGCGTTCAGTAGAAAGGTATATCATCGGCTGCCCCAGTTTGCTTTCTCTGTTCAGATTCTCAACGAAGTCAACCTGGTTAGCAATATCGATCAGGTGCTGCGATTCTGTGACACCCCAGAATATGTTTTGGATTCCTATGCTGATATCCCAGTTACTCGTTCTTGAATGCCAGTACAATTCCCGGACATCAAAATGTGACCTCCTGCTGTCATATCTATCCCACCTTACGAATGGTTGAAAAACAATTGATCCTGCAGGAGAGATTTCTTTAAAAACCAGCTTAGGTTGTGCTGAAAAAGACATTGAAAAACTCTCAGGCTGTCCGTTATAAAGCGGATTTGCAGGAAAATATCGAAATTCACTGCTTATTACTCCTGACAATTCCTGAGAAACCAGTGAATGAGATGGAATAAAGAAAAGTAGAAAAAGAAGGGTTTTCAATAAATTCCCTGCCTTACAGAAAATATATCGGCTGAATACAGGATAAATCATAAGATAATAAAATCATTGACCGTTTACTGTTACCTGATATACTTGATACTGTTCACACTGAAATCTCTTTCCTGTAAACCGGAATCAAAATTAAAATCCTGCCAGATCAATACGGTACTTTTTCCAGTTTGGTGGTTCACCATTTCCATCCTGTGAGCACGCCAGAATTTTTGCTTATACAATCTATAATCATCATACGACAATGTTTTCAACAGAGAGCTTTTGCGGTCATAATATTCAATCTTTTGAATCCTGAGCTCTTCAGCGTCATACCATACTATATGTTTTGTATAACCTGATTTTGTGTCATGAGGGAAACGCTCAAGCACATAAAACTCTACTTCGCTGACACTTTCATTTCTTAAAAAACTGTACTCATATTTATCCAGTTCGCTTGATACGAGATCTTCAAAAGCAAATTCACTCCCCATAAACGGACCGGAACGGTTACTCGAGGCTATGCGTTTCACTCGTTTCAATCCAGGCAGATACAACCACTGATCATCTTGTTTGTTTTTATGAGAATGCGTCAGCAGGATTGTGCCCTTTATATCCTTTGGGAAGTCAATAATCAACATTGTCTTATCACCGTCATCTTTGGTTTCCAGCACATTATTTCTGATACGGCGGGTACTTTGTTCGCCATGGCGGTTTTTTAACACCATTTGCAATTCTGCTGAAAAGCTGCCAAATCCCTTTTCACGCTCTAATGCCTCTTTCGCAATATCATAACCAGTAACCTGTTGACCATATACATCATCGCCAAACAGTAACAGGTGTGATATTATGAGAACAAGGAAGATAAATAATAATCTGGATTTATTCTCATACCATACCAGGAGTATAGACCTGTGATCAGTCAGTTTATGCATATCTTTCCTGAACTAAAATTATCTGTCATTTTTTATCTATATAAAGAAGTATTACCGGCAGCAAAATAAAATCTGCAAGTAAAGCTACTGCAATGGTAATTGCAGTTAATATACCCAGATCCGAATTAATTTTGAAGGCTGATAAAGTCAATATCGAAAATCCGGCGATAAGAATAATCGAGGTCGTGATCAGTTCACTGCCAACTGTTGCGAATGTATATTTTACTGCATTGAATGAATTCATTGAAAATCTGGTGCGTGCTTTCAGGTAGGTGTGCAGAAAGTGAATGGTATCATCGACCACAATACCAAGCGTCATGGCGCCAACTCCTGACAATGCCAGACCAACTTCACCAACAGTAATTCCCCACAGTCCAAAAGCAAGCAGAATTGGAATCAAATTGGGTATTAGGCTGATTATACCAAATCGAACACTCTTAAATGCAAAAAAGAGTAATAGTGAAATAAGGATCAATGCGGCTGCCATACCTGTAAGCATGCCTTTTATGTTTCGATTGAATATATGAGCAAACATTACTGATGTACCTGCAGCAGTACTGTTTACCGGCATATACGAGTTGTTCTTCAGCCAGTTTTCTGCTTTTTCAGCAATATCCCGTATTTCTGAGGTGGATACATTTTTAAGTGTAACGGTAAACCGTGTGGCTGATTTATCAATATTGACGATGCTGTTTAAGTCCTGTCCGAAAGGTAAGGAGAGCTCATACATCAGTAAATACTGAGCAGCGATTTCACGCGATTCGGGGATTACATAATGTGACTCTTCATCACTATTCATATTTCGATTAATAGTTTTTATAATATTGCTGAAAGAATAGACATGATTAACACGTTTGTCCGTTTTGAGCCATTTCTCAAATTCATCAAGAGACTTCAGATAATCAGGATCACAAATTCCTCCTTCATTTTCAGCCGGCAATGAAAATGCAAAGTAATATATTCCTGTGAGGTTATTCATGATGAAATCGGTATCTTGCCGGAACTTGATACTCTTATCAAAATATTCAACAAAGCGGTTATCAATTTTATTCAATGCTATAAAGGAAACGGTTAAAGGTATGACAACGCATGAACTCAGTAGTAATGACTTCCTTTTTGAAATGA
>JANQEH010000177.1 GCA_028278455.1 bacterium | reverse complement strand
GGATTCAAAATATCCGATATCAGTTTTGGTGCAGGAAGCCTGACAGAACCAGCTCTACTGGATAAAGCTCTGAAAATGGGTGTGAATTACATCGACACGGCAGAGCATTATACTCGGGGCAATTCTGAGAGGGCTGTCGGTGAAGCTCTAAAAAATCATGACCGGTCAAAGATCTTTCTGACCACAAAGATAAATATCAATGTTGTTGTCCGAAATGCGCCTCAGTCAAAGGAACAAATCAAAACGCGGTTTATGCAGAGCCTTGAACGTCTGCAAACTGATTACGCTGACTGCCTGATGATGCATATGACACCAACTCTTGAGGAAATAAAGCACGAGGGATTCCACGAGGCGTACAAGGAATTGAAATCCGATGGGAAAGTGAAGTTTTTCGGTCTATCCAATCATGGCAGAGAGAACAGCCATGCTGGTGCTACAGAAGCTACAATGGAGAGTGTTGTAATGGGCGCAGCAGAAGACGGCAGGTTCGATGTAGCGCTCTTTGTCTATAATTTTCTCCAGAAGGAACAGGGCGAGAAGATCCTGAGAAAATGCAAAGAGAAGAATATGGGCACAACACTTATGAAGATGAATCCGATAAATTCTTATAATATTTTTGTAAAGCAGAATGAAAACATTAAGGGGATGATTGAGAGAGGCCGCGACCTCCCTGAATTTTATACAACTGAATTTCCCAAAATACAAAAAGGCTGGGAAGAACGGATTAAAGAAGCAGATGCATTCAAAGAAAAATACAGCATCTCTACAGATGATGAAATACGTGACGCAGCGATCAAATACTGTCTAACGAACCAGGATGTTCATGCGGTCTGTCCGACACCGCATAATTTCGACGAGCTAAAGGCGTTTGTTTCACTTTCAGGTAAGGAACTGACAGAAACCGAAGGATCTATGCTGAAAGACTACGAAACATCGTTCGGTATGTATTACTGCCGCCATGCATGCGGAATATGCCATTCAGCATGTCCGAAAAATGTCCCTGTAAATACGATCATGCGTTACAATCACTATTTCGAAGCACAGGGCAGAGAAAAGCATGGGATGCAGCACTATGCAAACCTGCAGACACCTAATGCAGAAAATTGTAGTAAATGCTCAGGGTATTGCGAGAAGATGTGCCCTTACGGGGTACCAGTGCAAAACCTGCTGATCAAGGCTCATAACAATCTGAGTTTAGCCTGATAAATTAACGATAATAAAAGGTGTGCAACATGACTTTGTGCCTTTTTTATTTTGTTTTCAATATAAATTGAAAGTATATTTAAAGATTTCTTGCAGTTAATCTGGTAAAATTAACTTTATGAGGATCTTATGCCGGAAATAAGAAAGATTAATCGTAGAAATTTCATGAAAACATCCCTTGCTGCAGGAGTAGGCTCGTCAGGTTTAATGAACAGAAACAGGATATCAGATCCGGGAAAACAAACCAGGGAAATTATTATTAAGAGCTACCGTACTCTCGGCAGGACCGGATTCAAGGTCTCAGATATTGGATTCGGGGCAGGTTTTCTGACAGATCCATCGATCCTTGACAGGGCATTGAACATGGGGATCAACTATATAGATACCGGTGAGCATTATATGGGCGGCAGGTCGGAGGCAGCGATTGGGAGAGTAATTCAAAACCATGACAGAAAATCTATATTCATAACTACCAAGCTGAATCTCAGATTTGGCAGTGGTAAGAATCTCAGGGACAGGTTCAACGCAAGCCTCGAACGCCTGAATACTGAATACATTGACTGCCTGATGGTACATATGACACCCGATCTAAAAGATGTAACCGATGAAGAATTCCATTCAATGTACAGAGATTATAAATCTGACGGAAAAGTGCGTTATCTGGGGCTATCAAATCATGGGAAAGAACAAAGTATTTACGGCGCCACACCGGTCGAAATGGAGGATGTCATGCTTGCGGCAGCCGAGGATGGCAGGTTTGATGTGGGACTCTTCGTGTATAATTTTCTCCAGAAAGAGCAGGGGGAGAGGATCATCAGGAAATACAAAGAAAAAGATATGGGTGTAACACTGATGAAGACTAATCCGGTCAATGTGTTTAACAGGTGGGTGGAAGGTTATAACCGTGACGTTGAAAGAGGTAGGACTATCAGTGAAGGCAGGAAAAAACTGAAAGACGATTATGATACATTTCTTAAGGATGCCGAGCAGTTCAAGGAAAGGTATAACCTGTCAACTAACGAAGAGATAAGGGATGCGGCGACAAAATTCTGTCTGACAAATCCGGATGTGCATTCGGTGTGTCCAACAATTACTAATTTTGATGTTCTCAATAATTTTGTAGCATTGTCCGGAGAGGTATTGTCGGACTCTGATTCATCACGTCTTTCCGATTATGAGACTACACTGGGAAAGTATTACTGCCGTCATGCCTGCGGAATATGTCATTCATCATGCCCGAAAGAAGTACCGGTGAATACTATCATGCGATACAATCACTATTTCGAGGCCCAGGGAAGGGAAAAGCAGGCTATAAAAAAATATTCTGTTCTTACCGGAAGAGACGCAGGGAATTGCAGTGAATGTACAGGATACTGCGAAATTACATGTCCATATGGCGTTAGTGTACAGAGCCTGCTTATCCACGCGCATGACAACCTGAGCCTTGCCTGATAGTTTAAACTAAATAAAAAGGGACACAACATTTGAATTGTGCCCCATATGTTATTGGAGATTATAATCCTCGATAAATTAATCCTTCATATATTGCTGAGATTTCTCTGCTGCACTCGAAATGACAAGAGGTGGATAAAGACAATTATTGTTCCGACTTAAATCCCGAAGATTGGGACCTTGCAGAGAAATCTCCAGATCATATAGTTTTCAATACATTGCTGAAATCCATAACCTTGGATTATTATTTTTCTTTTATACCCAGCGGATAAACGATATTAGCATCAGGATCGATCTTAGTTTTTATCTTTCCGGGAAGAGCGCTTAATACCGGATTCACACCCGGACCATGGCCAGCGAAGTCACTCCAACCGTGAATGACTACACCAATTGTTACTGCCCCTTCATATCTGCCGCGGCCGTAGAAATCGTAGTGATCGCGTATAGCAACAAGGTCTCCGAGTTTCAGATCCTTGAGGTTGTATTTATCAACGATCTCCGGGCAGGTGGTCTGTATATCATAATCGACATTCTCAATGAAATTCCCGCCAATACCTGAACCCATTATATGGCCGGGGACTTCCATAACAATAGGTACAACAAGCTGGCCGTTCTCTATAGTTATACCCAGGTTTTCCAGCAGGTCGGGATCGAGTTTATTCACCCTGACATCATCAAAACCCTCGATTTTGAGACCTACACCACGGGATTTAACCATTATCCTGTCATTCACAGCTAATTTTTCCGTAACATCCTTTGGAAACCACACCAGGTCATCAGATCCTGCATGCCTTCCAACAAATATACCTTTTGAACCTGCTGCCTCACCGGAAACGACACGAGCCTCGTTTCCTATGCACGCAAGGATAGCCAGTGCGCAGTCGCTTGCGCGATCTCTGTCACGCCCCTGTATGGTAACATCAGGTTCAACATGGTCTGCGCTTGCCCATCCATAAGCAGGATCACCCATAGATACAGTGTAGTTGATAGATGCCATTCCCAGGGCGACTTTTGGTTTTCCGTCATGAGTGATCCTGTATCCACGGCTGCTGGCAGGCTGAACCACACCTTCTACTGCAATGGTCAAAAGTTTATCCCTGTTTGTCCTGAATTCTCCGGAATATTTATTGGAGAAGGATCCGTTTCCATTTGTTCCTGAATAGGCCCCGCCGTTTTCTGAAGACGCCAGCGTTATACCGAGATACTTTCCAATATTGGCAGATCCGTCAATCCTGTGAGTGATCTTCCCGGTCTGGGTTGAGAGTATCGGAGTAACGCCGATGCCAAGGCCGGAAATATCACTTGGGCCGCTGCAGACAACACCGAGAGTCGCGCCACCGAGATAAAATCCCATTCCCCAGTCAGTCTGAATATCTTTGAGGATGACAAGATCGCCGAAACGCAACTCATCGAGACCGTATTTTTTTATATCCGGCGGGTAACAGGTCTGCACATTCCAATTACCGGAAAGACTTCCCCTGCCGGCTCCCTGTCCGACGATTTCACCGGGGATCTCTTTTACTACAGGAACTTCAAGTTTTCCTCTTTTTACCTTAATATCGAGTTTTTCAAGAAATTCGGGAGTTACTCCATGTGTCATTACATCTTTATATCCATCGATTTCCAGACCAATCCCGCAGGCTTTCGCCTGTACTTTATCTCCAACAGCAAGCTTATCGAGCACATGATCTTCGAATTGGACAAGAACATAGCGTCCAAATTTACCGATCACCACACCTTTTTCACCTCTGGCATCGCCGTTGATCACTTTTATTTCATTACCGATCGATGTGTAATGAAGCCATGCATCACTGAACCTGCTATCACCGAAACCTTCAACAGCCACACCCATCGTTGCCCTGTCGCCGCACGCCCAGCCAAATACATCGGCGCCAACCTTTGTGTTATAGTTTATACCTCCAATACCTATTGCCATCTTGGGTTTGCCGTCCCATGTTGTTGTGTATCCTCTGGAAGGTTCTGCCGGAGCGATCTGGCCCTGGACTGCAATTGTGAGCAGTTTTTCTTTGTTTGTCGAGAATTCCTGAGCGGATAAGTCTGAAATGCTGTTAAAAGCAAATAGGATTAATGCAAGTGCTGAAATGATGTGAAGATTCTTTTTCATGGATAATATCCTCCAAAAATAAAAGTTATGAAATTTTGAACTCAAAGGTTGAACATTCTTTTAAATATAGTGTTATGGCAGTTTATTGAATAATTCTGAGAATAAGTGTGTATTATTTGTTATATTATAAAAAAAATGTGAATAATAAAACAAAATTTGGAGCAAAAATGAAAATAGCTGCGATATGCCGGATTTTGCTGCCTGTCTTGGTATCTCTATTAATGTTTAACAATCCCGTATCAGCTTACCAGGAGTTGGAAGAATGTACTGTCGGTGTAGCTTCAGGAAGGGCCACACAGGATGGTAGGCCGATGATATGGAAGACAAGGGATGCGAGTTATATCAATAATGAAGTGGTATTCAATACTGACGGTGAGTATAATTTTATTGCTGTTTTTAATGCCGGTAACACAGATTCACCCTGGATGGGGATCAATGAGAAAGGTTTTGCATTACTGAATTCCCTGTCTTCAGATCTGGCAAAACACGAAGGGACCGGCTCATATATGCAGAACGGAACCTTTATGTACAAGGCATTGAGCACATGCGCAGACGTTGCAGAATTCCAAAGCCTCCTTGACAGAAGCAATATTAAGGGACGGATGACATGTGCAAATTATTTCGTACTCGATGCAGGAGGAGCTGCGGCTGTATTTGAGACTGCAAACAAGGTATACTGGAAGTTCGATGCAAACGATGAAGAAGTTGCTCCGGATGGATATATCCTGAGGACAAATTTTGCAATGAACGGAGGTGGCAACGGGGGAATAGAGAGATATAGAAGGACTACCGAGATAATGAAGGATTTTTATAATACCGATAAGATCAGTCACCGAGAGATCCTGCAGGAGCAGATGAGAGATTTCGTGGATGCTGAGAATAATCCCGTCGAACTTCCTTTCCGGCAAAAATGGATACCATCTGCCCCTCGAGGTTATATTCAGTGTCGTAAAAGCATCTGCCGTCCAACATCAGTTTCAGCTGTGGTGATCCATGGGATTCTTCCCGGTGAGGATCCGCAGCTGACAACAATGTGGACCATGCTCAGCCAACCGGCAGCATCAATAACTATACCGTTCTGGCCTGTTGGAAAAACACCGGTATTGGTTGACGGACCACAGACAGCTCCACTTTGCGATATATCTCTGGAGATTAAACAAAAGTTGTTCGATTATATTGTTAATGAAGACAGTAAACGGACAAGAAGCAGCATGAATTATTTAGATACCTATAAACTCAGAGATGAAGATGGGAACGGAATCTGGAAGATCACAAGGCCTGTGGAAGATGATATTCTTGAAGATGCTGAAAATAAACTCAATAAATGGAGAAAGAATGGAGTGAATATCGAGGAAATGCTGAAGGCTGAAGCGGATTATTCTTCAATGGCTTACGAAACTCTTAAAAAGGCGAACGAAATGCTTGATAAGAAGGACCGTTAACTATTGGAATTATGTTTTGTTCCAGTTGATTTGTTCGAGACATATTTGTCCGGTCTTCATTAGTAAACATGGTTTCTGTACTTGATTTTTTAAAGATAGAATTTTTTAAGAACTGATCCCTGTAATCACGATGTACTCAGTGAGCGTATTCCTAAAACTGCAGGATAAAGACTTTGATAACCGGTTCCCTTTTCGAAACTCAGCGACGTTACCGCAGAGGCGGGAATCCAGAATTTTTTACTGAAAAGTAAATACCGGCTATAGATTTTATAGTGTTTACTAATATTATACATGCTCAATATCAGTGTTATCTGATATCTCGGAGTTTGCCGTACAAAGATCAGTAACTTCGAGATTGTGAACATTGTCATTCTCTGTCATTCTGTCAATATCTTTTAATTCTTCATTTGTAACATTCAGGTAATTCTCAAGCCTCTTTGCTGACATTTCAATATCCAGCCTCTTCCTGAGTTCAGGATCCTGCGTGGCGATCCCAACCGGGCACTTGCCTGTGTGACACACCCTGTACTGCTGACAACCGCAAGCGATCATCGCAGCTGTTCCAATTGCTACAGCATCAGCCCCGATGGCAAGAGCCTTTGCGATGTCTGTCGAAATTCTGAAACCGCCTGTAATTATCAGTGAAACGTAACTCTGTCCATGTTCATTGAGATATTTTCTTGCCCTTTGGAGAGCAAAAATAGTGGGTACAGAAGATGAGCCTTTTATGAATTTCGGAGATGCTCCCGTTGCTCCAGGCCTTCCATCGAGAGTTATGAAATCAGGCTCAGCAGATAAAGCGAATTCCAGATCATCTTCTATATTTCCTGCCGCCAGCTTGATCCCTATAGGTTTTCCCTCGGAAGTTTCTTTAAGCCAGTCTACTTTTCTCTTCAGGTCATCTCTGGTTCTGATATCATCAAATGTCGAAGGACTTATAATCTCATCACCCTCATTGCATCCTCTTATTTCTGCTATTTCCTTTGTAACTTTAACTCCGGGCAGGTGCCCTCCCAAACCGGGTTTTGCGGATTGACCGATTTTAATCTCAATGGCATTTGCTTTCTTCAGGTTCTCTTCAGTCACGCTGTATCTGTGGGGAACGTATTCGAATATATATTTGTAGGAACTTTCCATAGATTCGGGTATTATCCCGCCTTCTCCCGAGCACATAGCTGTCCTGACAGCAGCGCTGCCTCTGGCCATTGCTATCTTAACCTCACGGGAAAGCGCACCGTATGACATATGTGTTATATAAACGGGTGTTTCAAGTATCAAAGGCTGCATTGCTTCCGTACCAATTATTGTCTTGGTTAAAACGTTTTCATCTTTGTTTAGGGGAATCTTTTTCAGTTGTGCTCCTTTGATAAAAACATCGTTCCACGAGATAACCGGTACTTTGGTTTTCATAGGTTCAATTATTGATTCACCTGTCTGTGCCATTTTCTGAATATCTTCCATACAGGTTTCAATATCATCAGAAGCTCTCTGATACTCTTTCAGGTAATTTTCAAGGCAATCACCTTCTCCGGCATCTTCAGCAGCGGCAGTTGTTTCTTCTGCCGCTGCTTCAGAATGTGAGAATAAAGATTTATCAGCATCGCAAACAGGACATAACCAGTTGTCGGGAAGGTTTTCCCATGACATACCCTCTTTGGATTCATCAAAAACATAACCGCAAACACCACATTCGTAAATAACCATTTTTTTCCCTATTAGATATCGAGATTTGCCGGTTCGTAATACTCCATCGGGTGCTGACAGCATGGGCATTTCTTGGGAGGTTTTTTCCCGTTATATACATAGCCGCACACGCTGCATTTCCAGTTTATCGGCTCGTCTCTTTCAAATACTTTGTCGTTTTCAACCATCTCAAGAAGTCTTTTATAGCGATCACGGTGGTGCTCCTCGACCTTTGCAATCTGTTTGAAGAGAACAGCAGCTTCGCGGTTTCCTTCTTCTTCCGCATCTTTTGCAAAATCAGGGTACATTGTCGTTGTTTCGTAGTCTTCACCTTCCATCGCCGCTTTCAGGTTTGCCTTTGTATCACCAAGCTTGCCTAAAAGCACAAATTCATCTTTCGCATGGCGTAATTCGTTGTCTGCCGTTTCTTCAAAGATCCTGGCGATATAATGGTAACCTTCTTTTCTGGCTATTTTTGCATAGAAAGTATACATATTCCTTGCCTGTGATTCTCCTGCAAACGCCGCCTTCAAATTTTCTACTGTCTTACTCATTTCAAATCTCCTTGGATAAAGTAGTTCTTATGTTTTATGATTGTATTTTTAGTTCCAGATAATTAATAAGAGGTAATTAATCAGGCAATGTATTTATAAGATAAAAAGAATTTAAAATTATTCAATAGTAAATCAATATAATGGTCAATTCCATGAAATGTTGTTTTTGATGAATTTTGTAAGTTCATCCGCCATTTTCATATGGTGTCTCACACGGGGATGTTTATCGAAATTCTGATACTCAAATATATATGAAAATACATTTTTATCATTATATTGTTCACGCATTTTTTCTACCGCCAGTTCGATATATCCGGGCCAGACAGAACCGGGTTTGATCGCGTCCATAGTTCCGAGAACACACACTATCGGCGTATCGGGGTATTCTGTTCGCAGTGTCCGGATAAAACCGGTATATGCGTTGATCCTGTCTACATCATCCGGGATAGGATCCAGCCTGTCCATCAGCCAGGAATCGTTCTGAAAAAGGTTAACGATCACTGCATCAGGCGTCCATTTTGAGAAGTCCCATCTACTGGCAGGATTGAGTGGATGCAGCCGGTTATAATAATCCGGCATCACGAAATCGAACCAGCTTATCATAATACCAATACCGCTTTTAGCAATACAGACATATTCGGCATCCAGATTCCGGGCTGTAATAGCGCCGTAAGCAAGATAATTGTTTTCCTCTTCAGTTTTATTGTCTCTTCCATCCACGGGAGCTTCATTCCCCATACCGCAAGTAATCGAGTTGCCGTAAAACTCGATCAGTCGTTTCTTCTGCACCGGCATATCACCGAGGGATTTACCTGGATCCAGAATGAATCCCCTGAACCTTGTAGGGCCGTACACTGCCTCGGTCCTTCTAAAGACTTGAACTGAATGAGTTGTATTCTCGAGGCCGGTTACAATACTGTAGACAGTATCGCCCGGTTTACAAAATAAAATAAAAGGATCATCATCCCGACCATCAATTATGATATTGTAATGGCCTCCTCCGAGTGAATCTTCCATCGCAATTTTTAGAGAGCTTCCATTAAAATTCGCAGATATAGATGTTCCCGGACAGTAGATCACGGGAGAATCAGGATCACTGAAATCTATCCGTCCTGTATATCTGATATTTTCATCTGAAGGCTTGATATTAGTATATTCAGGCGAGCTATATGAACTGCACCCAATATTTACTGCAATCAAAAAAGAAAGCTGGAGGAAAATGACGCTTTTCTTCAACATAGAAGTTTTTCCTGATTTTTTATAGGAAATGAATAAAGATAGAGCCTTTAGAATATTTATGCAATCAAAATCGTCTGAGAAAATATAGATATTAAATAATAAGGTTCTGAAAAGACCAAGAAATTTTTCTAAAATCAGAGAAATATTTTGAACTATTTCCTTTCTTTACGTATATTTTAATAGAAACTGGTTTTTTTGCTATGAAGATAATAAACTCCGAAAATATCAGACGATTTCGACGTAACTCGCTAAGAGGCCGTAAAAACACGGTATTTTCATATTCGGTGAAAACGGAATTCTGATATATTTCTGATATATTTTTTACAACCCTTCCCATAAACCGGGAAGGGTTTTTTTATGCCATAAAATCAACAAACGCTTAAATGAAAGGGACATCAAATGGAGAAAAACAAAGTTGTTCTTGCTTACAGCGGAGGATTAGATACTTCCGTAATATTGAAATGGCTGATCGCAAAGGGATACGATGTGATCTGCTTCATTGGAAATGTGGGATTGAACGAGGACCTGGATCAGATTGCTGAAAAAGCGTTAGACGTTGGTGCAGCAAATGTCTATCTCGAGGACATACGTGAAGAATTCGTTACAGACTACATTTTTGCAGCCTTGAGGGGGAATGCAGTATATGAGAACAGGTATATGCTGGGAACGGCTCTTGCACGTCCGTTGCTTGCAAAAAAGCAGATAGAGATTGCATATAAGGAGAATGCAGGTTCAGTCGCCCATGGAGCTACAGGAAAGGGAAATGACCAGGTTCGGTTTGAGCTTGCGTATTATGCCCTGAATCCTGAAATCAATATTATATCTCCGTGGAAAATGCCTGAGTTTCTCGAGGAATTTAAAGGAAGGGGGGACCTGATCGCATATGCAGAGAAAATGAACATCCCTGTAAAGGCATCTCTCGAAAAAAGTTACAGTGAAGATGAAAACCTTATGCACATTAGCCATGAAGCAGGTGTGCTGGAGCAACCTTCATATTCTCCTCCTGAAAGTGTGTACTCACTTACGGTTTCCCCAAAAGATGCCCCGAATAAAGAAACTGTTATTGAAATTCATTTCAAAGACGGAACACCTGTAGAAGTGTTAAATCATGATAATGGAACATCAGTTACCGGCCCGTTAAAGCTATTTATTTACTTAAATAAAATTGGCGCTGCAAATGGTATTGGCAGATTGGATATGGTTGAAAACCGGTTTATCGGGATAAAATCGAGAGGCATTTACGAAACACCCGGGGCAACTGTTCTTTGGGCAGCCCATAGAGACCTGGAAGGGATCGCAATGGATAAGGAAGTGATGCACCTCAGGGATATGCTTGTACCAAAATTCTCTGAGTTAATCTATAACGGATTCTGGTTTTCACCTGAGATGGATTTTATTTTGAGTGCTGTAAGAAAAAGTCAGGAAGCGATCGACGGCAAAGTTACATTATCTTTGTATAAAGGTAATGTAATGGTTATAGGCAGGGAATCTCCGACTTCTCTTTACGATCAAAAGCTTTCGAGTATGAACGAAGAAGGTGGATTCAGTGCCTTCGATTCTCGAGGTTTTATAGATATTGTTGCGATCAGATTAAAAGCTCATTACGAAGTAATAAGAAAAAAGGATCCCTATAATTGGAGATTTTTAAATGGAAGGAGGATAAAATGAAATTATGGGAAAAAGGAAATACGCTGGATTCAATTGTTGAGGATTACACTGTAGATAATGACTGCATTCTCGACAGAAAACTAATCGAATATGACTGCACTGCATCGATATCTCATGCGAAAACTCTTTACAAATCAGGAATAATCACGATCACAGAGGCTGATGATCTTGAAACAGCGCTTAAAGAGATAATACAATTGAGCAAAACAGGTGAATTTATTATTCTTAAGGAAGATGAAGATTGTCACACAGCTATTGAGAAATATCTTGTAGAAAAGCTTGGCGCCGCAGGAAGGAAAATCCATACAGCGCGTTCAAGAAACGACCAGGTCCTGACGGCCTTGCGACTGTTCTATATTGATGAGATCAATAAATGTAATGATCTTGCACAGGATTATATCTCTGGCTTGAAAGATCTTGTGACAAGGTATGGCAGCATTAAATTTCCAGGTTATACCCATACAAGAAAAGCGATGCCTTCAAGCGTGCAGTTATGGGCTGGAGCTTATATTGACTCCATGCAAGATAACATTGAGTTCTTGGATTCTGCTAAAGATATGATAGACAGATCACCGGCAGGTACCGGGGCTGGATACGGCATTCCAATAGATATAGATAACGAATATACAAAAGAATTGCTTGGTTTCAAAAGGATCCATCACAATCCTCTTCATGCGCAATTAAGCAGAGGAAAATATGAAATGTTTATGTTGCATTGTTTGAAACAGATCATGTTTGATATAAACAGGCTGGCATCTGATCTTATTTTTTACAGTATTCCGGAAATAGGATACATCATTTTGCCTGACGAACTTTGTACCGGAAGTTCGATAATGCCGCAGAAAAAGAATCCTGATCTGCTTGAGTTGATGCGCGGTTATTACCATGTTGTCAACTCATTAGAGTTACGTGTAAACACGGTTTCCTCAAATCTTCTTTCAGGATATAACAGGGATATCCAGCTAACAAAGGAACCGGTAATGAGAGGATTTGAGATCTCGCAGAAAAGTCTGCGGATTTCCGGGCATCTTCTTGAAAAACTGATTGTAGATGAGAATAGATGTGATGAAGCGATGACAGATGAGATTTTCGCGGCGGAAAAAGCATACAAACTCGTACTAAATGGAGTCCCGTTCAGGGAGGCATACAGGATGATTGCAGAAGGATGTACTAATAGCAAATGATAAACTCCTTGTGGCATTTTATAAAAGATATTACATTTAGCATTTTCCATTTCCGTTTCAGGCTTTATTCCATGAGTTATAGCTGAGAATCTAAAATGAAATCTCTCTGAAGGCAGTTCTTACAGGATGCTGGTTCGAATTAACAGGCTTATGATAGTAATCAGCTTGTTACAAAAATTCCAGCTAGTAAACATAAACAGGATTTGAGAATATCCAGGGTCGTTTCACCCTGGACAGAAATGGAAGTGTATTTCGTAATTGATAGACTTCTACCCGGTAGACACCCTTTTCCATTACTTGAAATACAATATTCCAGTCATCTGTTTCAAGTACAGGATTTCCATCTCTGAAAATAACAGTCCTTATGTCTGTCATATCGGGAATATTAATTATCAACTCCGGGTTTTCGTATATTGAAACTGTATCACCCATAGAATAATTTTTCCCTCCGGTATCAGCATAGAAATTAAATCCCTCCGGATCGCTGAATCCCCCGCACGCGGCAAATGTAGAACCTTTTCTCAACAGGTCCAGAAGCATTTTCTTATCGTCTTTAAATTCACCTGAAAATGACTTAGCCGTCTGGATATATGTCTGCACGGTGTTAAAACCTTTTTCGTATGAAGGAAACGGCAGAAAGAAAGAATCCGTTATATCGATTCTGGCATGAACATCGCCGGCAGCGGTAATAATGCATGGCCTCGTAGTCAGCAGGCTGTCAAGTTTTACAAGTCCTTTTTCAGGATAGTCGGCAAGAAAGTTCAAGGCGCTGTCAAAGAATGGGAACGCGATAAGCGCCTGGATCAGCTCTAAAGGAGAATCATTCCGCCACTCGTAATCGCTGTTAAACAGCTCAAATCCTTTATAACCTTCCCATTCCCAATTCTTATAGGTATGACGAGGCAGAAAAGGATGGGCTATTATAAATGTGCCCTTAGAAATCAACGGATCTTCGAAGCGGTAAAAAATACTATCAATCGGGAGCTGCGCAATTGAGGTGTCTGGATTAGCATAAAAAATATGTCCGTATACAGTAGAGAGTTCTACCGAGGCTATCGTCAAAATCCCATTGCGGTAACCTTCTTCTCCGGAAGATACAGGTTTCAGTGTATTGTGATCTGCAGAAATTACAAAATCCATTCCGGTATTCATCGCAGCTTCGATTATTCTTTCGAAATCTCCGCCTCCGTCAGAATAGACTGTATGAAAATGGATTGTTCCCCGGTATGTATGAAAAGCAGATTCGGTATCCGGCCTGTCGGGCGGAATATATCTGTCGAAATATACGTTTATCAGTGAAACACCTACAAATAAAACTGTGATCAGTAATACAAAATGTCTTTTTTTTAGTTTCATAGATTTCAGCATACGGTTACATAAAAAAACTTGTACAAATTAATGAATAGGATATGGCTTTCCAAAATGTTTTTTAGGTTTGGAGATTTAATTAACAAATACCCCGAACACAACTTCAATTTCTCATAAAAAGTATGATACGGCATGACAATGTCGATCAATCTATAATGCTATGCAAAATACTAAAATTTTTCTACCTGAAATATATGATTGATAAAATAAAACAAAATAGTTTGAATATATCAAACAAATACTACGTATATTGGATAAATAGTAATTTTATAATCATTATATCTTCCTGGAGGATATTCATGAGGGATTCACTAAAGTTTTTCCTAATTGGTATATGTTCATATTTTAGTTTTTGTTCAGATAAAGGAACATCACCGGTTATTAGCACACCAGATTCTATTTCGCTGACATTTACTGTCAGACATGTAAGTATTTATGGAGAAAGTGACGGGATGATCGACGTGAGAATATCTGGCGGAATCTCGCCTTACTATTATTCGTGGTCTAACGGAGAGGTCACAAGAGATATCGGGGGATTGTCAGCAGGTACTTACTCTCTAGCGGTAACAGATGGAAACGGGGATAAGGAAGAAGGTATGGTTGAAATAGAACAGCCATCAGAATCTCATCCGGGTTATGAAGATCTGACGACCAATTCAATCGGAATGCAATTAAAACTAATAAAAGGCGGATCATTTCTAATGGGTTCTACCAGTGGACAGCCCGACGAAACACCAATTCATAAAGTCAATCTTACCACATTTTATATAGGAATTTACGAAGTGACTCAGGCACAGTATGACAGTGTAATTGGAAGCAATCCATCCGGAAACCGGTTAGACGGAGCAAGCCGGCCTGTTGAAAACATTACTTGGTTTGAGGCTGAAGAATTCTGCAAAAGGCTCAGTACAATTGAAGGGATAACTTACCGGCTTCCTACCGAAGCTGAATGGGAATACGCTGCAACCGGAGGCATTGGCGTATTCGAATATGTATGGGGAGATGATCCTCTCCCGCAAGTCGATGGAAAAAAATATGCAAATATAGGTGATGTAACTTTCCTTGAATTATTTGGTGAATTATTAGATTTCGGTGAGCCTTTTTCCGGTTATGATGACGGGTATGCAACAACTTCTCCCGTAGGATCATTTGAACCTAATTCATTCGGTTTATACGATATGGCAGGAAATGTTATGGAATGGTGCAATGACTGGTACATGGAGTTTTACTATAAAAACTCTCCTTTAAACAATCCTCAAGGACCTTCGACCGGAAGTGGAAAAGTGATGAGAGGAGGTACTTACGGTTCGAGTAAAAGATATACCCGTGTTCACGGCCGTTTTCAGGATACACCTTCACTTAAAGTACCGGCGCTTGGTTTCAGAGTTGTAAGAGAATTAAAATAATGTTACTTGTTAAGTCTATACCTCTTGAAAACAGTAAATCCATCCTCGTTGGAAAGAAAACCGTATGCGCTGCCATTATTTACAGCATGAAGCTTTACCGGGAGTTTCTGCTCCCCGATATATTCGCCGTCACTACTCAGTATATAATATGTATATTCTTCACCAATACCTTTATAAGATCTATCCCAGAATGTATCACCTTTTTGAAGCCAGATTTGTCCATTTGTGTCTACTAGAATATTCCACACGACAGGCTTCTTTTCGGGAAATCCTATTCTTTCAAGCATTGTAATGAAGACAGGATTTCCAGACTCCACGTACTTTTTCTGGATTGCATCCTTCTCAGCATCTTTTGTCTCGGTTTCAGGTATATTGAATCTTATAACGGAGGATAGATCCCAATTTTTATTGAATATGAAAACATCCTTACCGTTTCTGTTAAGCATGTAAAGATTATCCTGTAAAAAAGCAGGAGATCTGGTTAAAGTAATCGGCCTGGAAAGGCCCGCACCTTCCGCAATTATTTCAGATAAATATGGTTCAATTGCAAATTCGAGTTCTTTTATAGTATTTCCCTCTTCATCAGAAATTAACTGCTTTTTATCATAGAAGACCAATCCTTCCGCTCTGACATCTCTTTGAGAAGCTTCTACAAGAAAGTGATTATTGCCAAGGTAAAGAGTAACAGTATTCCTTCCATCAGGAAATAAATTCTCTTTTAATTCAGGGTAATATACAGGATTTTTATATTTACCGTCAAGGCCAAAGATATCGAATTTTCTCCTTCCGCGCCATATTCCCTGCCCTACAACGAGGTGGTTTTCAAATATTGACCTT
>JANQEH010000156.1 GCA_028278455.1 bacterium | reverse complement strand
TGTTTGCGGGTTTTTTTCTGAACCTGCTGAGTCTGAACTGACTGTGCTATTTGATTTACTTTCATATCGTTACCTCCACCTTTGTTATCGGCAGAGTTCTAATCTCCCTTTAATTTTTCGGGTTTTTTTTATTGTAATGCTTTTTTTGTACTAAGTCAAGAATTATTAAAAATCGATGTTATTTACTATCTACTATAAATATTATCGTCATGTTTCATATAATCTGAAGTAATTTTTCTTCGAATTTACTTTTACAGGATCGACACAGGTCATCTTTTGAATTTATGGATCCATCCGGAAAAGAATGCTATACTGAGAGCCACAATTACAGATACAACACCGACTAAGTAGGAAGTAGCCGTACCATAGGATGCTATCAGTAGAGGAGCGGCAGCAGTTATGAATCCTCCGCCCATCATCGGTTCGTATATTATCTGCTTGAACCCGAAGGATTCAGCTGCAGGAGTTTCAAACTTCGGATCCGCCACCCTGAGCAGCAATAGACCGAGCGCTGTAACACCGGTCTGCATACCATATTCGGTAATACCGCGTTCAAACCAGGCATCCGGAAGCATCCTGGGAGCAATAAACCAGGTTGCAAAGATAACCCAGCTTAAGCCGACAACTATTAATGTGACGAATGGCCAGAAATAAGACAGGAATACATCCAGCTTGATAGAAGCTATAGCCGAGATGACGAGAAAATCAAGTGCAAATCCAAGAATTCTGTTGAAAGTATTGCGGTCAAAGTAGTAATCAAGACCAATTTTACCGGCGATAACCTGTATAATAAGGCCGCCTATCATCGCCAACGGGAAAAGCGGAAAACTTCTGAACAGGTCAACTTCCCATCCGGAACTTACTCCTTTGATCGTGTTAAGCAGATACCATCCAATTAGTATTGCAGCACCTACGAATGCAGCATGAAATGCAAATGGTTCTAGCGCATCAGCCGAGATCGTGCTTATCGAACCATGTTCTCGCTTATCTTCCGGGATCAATCCGCTTATCTTTTCAAGAGTCAGGTCTTTCGGATCCTTAATTACTTTTGTATATCCGCGACGGGCTGCCATATTCACCATGGCCATTCCGAATACTACCGCGCTGATCACTCCAATCGTAGCGGACATCAATCCAAGGTCGGAACCTGCCGCGAATCCAAGATCAGTAAATGCCTCCCTCATTCCTGCTGCCGTGCCGTGCCCACCGGAGAATCCTATCTCAAGCAGGCATCCAAAAAAATGGGGGACTCCGAAAACCGGGGTTAAAAATATTATACATATCCCCACACCTACAAGATATTGTCCCATACCGACTACCCAGCCGTAGCAAAGCTGAGGCCCACCTTCCCGCCATATTTTCTTTAGTGAAGGGATAGTGAAACCAAGAAAAAGACAAGCGAAGACAACATTTATTAATCTTCCGGGATAAAGTGACCAGGAATTTATCATTTCCTGGGGAATAACTGGGAATAGATACTTTCCTACAATATATGGTCCAAGGATCAGGCCGATGAAACCACCGATTACAGAAGCGGGTAGAAACAATTTCTGGAATAACACTATTTTTGCCCTGATCAATTTTCCTGCAAGAAGTAATACACACAGCCAGCATATGTTTATCATCAATGTGGTCAGTTGATCACCGGTAATTTCCATAACAGTTCCTCTTTAACTTAGAAAGTCCAAGATTATAATTTCAGTATCCGGAATGCTTTATTTCTTCAATAATTCCGGTGGGGGATCCAGCTCACCTTCCCAGTGCGCAATGATCGCAGCTGCAGTCGAATCGCCCATTATATTCACGGTTGTTCTTGACATATCCAGAATACGTTCAACTCCCAGAACAAGGGCAACACCTTCGATAGGTATTCCTATCTGTGTCAGTACTACGACCAGCATCATGAATGAGGCCCCGGGAACACCAGGAGCTCCAATCGCCGATAAGGTAGCAATCAAAACAATTACAATCTGATCGACAAGGGTAAGAGGGATACCATATACCTGGGCAATGAAGACGGCTGATGTTGCCTGATAGAGTGCAGAGCCGTTCATATTAATTGTAATACTCAGAGGCAGCATAAAGTTTGCGATCCTCTGCGAAACACCGAGTCTTTTAGTACATGTTTCCATCATTACCGGGAGCGATGCGGCAGAGGATGATGTAGAAAAGGCTATTGTCATTACCGGCCAAACACCGCGGATAAAGCCGAATATGTTCAAATTTGTACAAAAATAAGATAGCGGAATATAAGTTACCCAGAGAATGAATAGCCCGCCGAGAGTGATACCCGTATACTTGGCCAGGAGGAAAAGAAGATCAAAACCGAATTGCCCGACAGCATCGGCTATAAGTACAAAAACTGCATAAGGGGCGATCTCAATAACAACATTAATTATCTTTAGCATAATCTCAAAAATCCCCTCGAAGAAATTTACAACCAGTTTCTTTTTTTCCTCCATACCGGGGATGAGCGTTATTGCAACTCCCATGCATATTGCAAAAAATACGAGCTGAAGCATATTGGGAGGATCGGATGATATTCCGGTAAAAATGTTTTTGGGTACGATATTTACAAGAGTTTCGAGGAAAGAAGGTTTTACGACTTTGGAGGCTTTATCCTGGGCTGTATCTCCGTAGTTTGCCATAAGCTGCTGCTGCGCGTCCTCTGGAAGTCCCTCACCGGGAGTAAAACCGTTAGCGAGCATCAGTCCTATCGCGGCACCGACTATAGTATAGAGGCCGTAAAATGCTACAGTTCTGAAACCTATCCTTCCCATGGTCCTGATATCGCCGAGACTCTGAGTACCTACAAAAAGTGATGAAAAGACCAGCGGGACGATTACCATGAATATCAGTCTCAGAAAGATCGAACCTATTGGAGTGAAGATTACTATATCCGGGCCGACAATGAATCCGGCGACTGTACCGAGAATCAAACCAACCAGGATCTTTGTAGGTAACTTAAAAGGTAAAATGCCCATTACAAAGAATGAAACCGGCACAAAGATCATCATAATTATCTGGTTTTTGTTCAATGGTTCTAATAGATCAAGGGCAGGTGCAAGAAACAGGATCACCATTAAAACTGCATAGCAAATCAGGTAGATCTTCCAGAAACGGGTTATCTGAATATTCATATGGTTCTCCGGGTAATAGAGAGTAACATTACTGGTTTGGAAATTGGCATTAAATCCCTAAAATAGCAAAATTAAGCCTCATTTCAAAGGGATTTCTGGGGAGGGTGAGCTAACGCTTTTGCAGAAAAACCGGTATACATCGAACCGGCTTTTCTGCATGCGGTAAAATTATATTGATCTCTTTATTATTTTATTAATTCCAGTACATTCTGAAGGTAATTTGTCTTGATTTTGTAAAATTTATCCTTATTGGTGGATATGAATTGGGCAAGATTAATACCTAAAATTATATTATAATCATCATTACTGCCCTCAATATCTTGAAATACTAATCCTAAATTGAATTTAGAGTACGTCACGAGTGCACCATAGCCGTGTCTTTCATTTTGATTGTCTTTTATCACTGCACAAAATGAGATACCAAACTTGGCATCAAACGTCTTCTTGTCATAAAAACGAATCCCGAAAGGTTCTAAAATAAGCCTCTCATTGTTCTTAACTTGAAAGTCCTTTATACTATTTTTGGCACGAAATAATACTCCATATGAGAAATGCATTAACCGGTATATTTTTGTTGGTGGCTGTCTTAGAGTTCCATTATTCCATTTCCCGTTAATCCAAATTTCCCAGGGAAATAATTCTTTTCGGATATTAATATCAAAATTCGTCCACTTTTTATGTGCTTTATTTATATTATTTATTGTCTTTTCTCTGTAGAATTTATAACTGTGTGTGAATATACGGTTAATTATTTCAGTATAATAAATTAGATTTTTTGCAATTGGGGAATCCTCATTGATACTAAAAATAATTTCATTTGAACGATTATTTTTGAATATAGTCCTACTTGATTTATCATAGTGAAAAATGTTTCTGTATTTCCCAATTTTGTCTCTTAATGTTGTTTTTTCCAGAACGTTTTCTACATCTGTATCTTTAATCCAATTATCGAATCTCTGGGTTTCTTGGATTTCATCTATTTCTGCAAAATCCATAGCATTTAGAAATTTTGTCAGCCATCTTTCTTCTTCTTGAGAACGTGTAGAGCTTTCTTTTTTCTGTTGAAGTTTCGTTCTGATTTCATTGTAGTAAGTATCAAAACCAACTCTGTCAATCTTTTGCACTAAAGAATCTAAGGTATTTACTATATTATTTGCTATAGTTATTTCAAACCATTTATTTATCGAATTCTGGACAAGTGGTGATCGGCTCTGAGCAGATGATAATTGGGTAAGTAATAATAATAATGGGACACTTAATTTTATGGTATTTAAAAATTTCCTTAAACCATTTATTATTTTCAATTTCATATCCTTATCCTTAAATTAGTATTATTAAAGTAATTTACGTAATCCTTTAACAAGTGCTTTAAGATCGGGTGATTCTCTGAAAATATTGCCTATTACTTTCATTTTTTTCTTCACACTTTCTTGGTCTTTAAATTTTAGAGTTTTGTTTAAATGACTTTCAATTGCCTTATCTTCTTCATCCGGAGTAATTATTCCACTCTCAAAAAGTCTCTCAAATATAGGAATATGCACCAGAGGATTATCTAAATAATGCGTAAGGCTGTGAGTATTCCAATCCCCTATGCTTGAGATCGGTTGATTAGTATATCCAGACTCGTCTTTCCAGGGGGGATTATACTCTTTAGGCCATGTAAACGGATCATAATCGTGTTTGTATGTGTGATATTCCATACAATAACTTCCTTCATCACCCCATGGACCGGGTTTGATAAAGGGTTTATATACTTTAGAGTCTGAGGATTCTAACAGATAGCTTACATTAGATATCATATGTATACTATGAAAGTGGAATACAATAGGAGCTAGACCGTTGTATTCATCTTTCCTATTCCAGGAGCCGGAAGCAAGAGCATTTATCGTATCATGACAAACACTTGTGCCAAGCGAATAAGCAATAATTGATACTCTCCTTTCGAGATTTTTATAATCGATTTGTTTATTAATTAAAGGAGCCATTTCATTTGCAATGGCTGTGATAATCCGGTTACGTAAAAAAGGATCAATCTTCCAGAGTATTACGTCCATTAAATGGGTTTTGAAAAAATCATCCCTTTTAGATAAATCAAGAATCCATTCAAAAGTTTCCTGGAATTCAGGGATTTTCTCATTTTTTTTCTTCAGAATATCTAATATCTTCTTTGAGTTATCTCCCATATCTTCAAGTGCTTTTTCAAAAAAATTATTGTACTTTATCTCTTTAAAATTAATTGACTCCTCAATCACACTTTTTTTTGAATTCTTTGCCGGTTTTAGATTATTGTAATTCTTCGAAATTTTTATCAATTGATCAGTGTATTTTTTTGACCAATTTTCTTTGTCATCACCCATCCCGTGAAATAGAAATACCAGATGCTTTTGAGACATAATAGTACCTTTCCTTTTATAATTGGATTTTCAAATATAACGACCTTTTTAAGAATTCATTTATTCAATTATTTTTCTTCATTCAGGTGGAATTTATTTTGGGATTCCAACAAAATAAAAACCATTGTAATAGACAATTCTTTGTAGAAATGCATAGCATTTCCTAGATGCCTTTAATTATGGATATACTGCCTAATTATTGCGTAAATCTAAAAGGGTTTGGTCGGTTAGTTCATCATGGTTTTTAGTAATACCCTCATTAAAACCCTTGTTCACCCTGAAGTTATCCCAACACCTAATACATTAACTAGGTTCCCGAAAAAAACAGGAAATGAAAAAAGGCGCCCGGTTGTACCGAAGCGCCTTTAAAATGGATATGACTATTACTTATCTTCCAAGCTTTCCAAGATTACTTGTATCCCGGCCATAACGAGCTGTAGATGCTCCTGATACGGCATATATTTCTTCTTTTGTCCAGCCTTTCTTGATAAGCTTCAAATAAAAGTCTTTCTTCGCATCATCGAGGTTATCAGTAGACTTAAGATAAAGGACAAAGTTATCTGTATCACCGAACATCGCTTTCAATTCTTCCAGCCGTGATACACATGCATCGACATCTGAAGGATCAAAATCGACAGTTACAATCGCCCCTTTATCATTAATCTTATTTACAAATTCAATCGTCAGATCGACATAACCGGTGATCAGGAACGACTTGGTTGTCTTCTCGAGCATATCGGATAGTGATTCGGGTGTCGGATCTACCAGGTTAATTGCTACACCATTGTTCTCGAGATATTTTATAGCAAGCTCACCTTTATCCGTAACGCCCTTTGAAAGCCAGTTTCCGTCATCGCCTTTGAAATCAGCTCTTCCGAAATCGAGAAGCGCATGAACAACACTCATTGTAGCAACACAGCCGTCAAAGACTTTTATATCACCAATACCCTGTGTGATGTTTGAACCTCTACGCATTCGAAAATACGGATTTCTGTTACGGGAATTGTTTTCCGGATTCTTGAGCTCGATCGCTTTTTCTTTTGCCATAGTCAAAAGCCTGTGCTTTGCCGGGGCATCTATCACACTCCAGGTCCTTCTGGCTTTGAGTTCAAGATTGATGTTCATCATATTCATCATCAATCCGTCATAAATGTGTTGGCGGTCTTCGATTATAAGGTCGACTTTCTTCTCGTTTGCGAGATTAACAGTGCCCTGCAGTACGAACTGACCGGTCTTTCTGAGGATCTCCGGATCGATAAGATCTGTATCATCACCAGAATCATGGTAATCATTATGGCCGACTCCTCCCCGTGTCATCAATGCCATTGATTCGATACCTTTCGTGATAAAAGCGGAGTGATCGCTACCACCCGGTCCACCTGTGCTTGGCTGTAACGCTTCGGCGACATCAGTATCCTGGTCTTTCATGATAACTTCCCAGATCTCCGGGAAATTCAGACCGCCGGGAGCGCCTATTCTTGTACCAAGGCCCACCATATCCATGTTGAAATAAGTGACTACCTTGCTTATATCTATTCCTTCAGGAGGACTTTCAACAAAATAATTTGAGCCTAACAGGCCAAGTTCTTCGGCTGTCCACAGGCAAAAAATTATAGTTCTTTTGGGTTTGAAATTATTTTCTTTTAATACCCTCGCTACCTCCATAACTACCGCTGATCCTGAAGCATTATCATCTGCACCGTTCATTAATAGTCCGTTTCTGACACCGAGATGATCATAGTGACCACCCATTATGACGAATTCATTCTTGAGCCGGCGGTCTGTTCCTTCGATCTTAGCAACTACATTCCTGCATTTGTTATTGCCGAAATCGGGGCCGTACATCTCGGTCTTATCATATCCTTTCATAACCGCAACAGAGGATAACAGCTCTGAAGATGCCTGCTTGTTTTTGATATCGTTTCTGATCTTTGTTAATCTTCTGGTGAAAGCCCTGATCGACTCCTGGGGATCGGGTTTCATTATCCAGCGAAATGCTTTATGATCCAGGTTGGTAAATATAACAAAAGGCCTTGTGAAAGGTGAGGCCTCTAATCCAGGGCCTCTAGAAAAGCCTGCGGAATGATCTTCAGGTGTGTAAATGATTATTCCTGAAGCACCCTTTTCATAGGCTGTCATGTATTTTGTTTCATCGCTGATAAAGTCTTTCCACTCATCCAGTTTCTCTTCTTCTGTTTCTGAATCAGATGATGCTCCGCTCATTCTTCTATTGATCGCAGGTGCATCTGAGGGAGAACCTTTAAGGACAAGTACTATCTTTCCCCTAACATCTATATCTTCATATTCATCGAGACCTTTATGAGGAGCTGATATCCCGTAACCTGCAAAAACAATATCACCCCTGATGGTACTTCCCGTTGAAGATATAGGATTTATCGAGAAATCCTGATCCATGAAATAGAATTTTCTTCCTCTGACTGTCAGCTCCGGTATACCCTTACTATGATGGTAAGAGGCTCTTCTTCCTTTTATAGGGACTTCATGAAAATAAGTTCCGTTATCACCTGCCGGTTCCAAACCCCATTCGCGGAATTTTTCAGCAGCCCATTCGAGGCATATATTAAATTCAGGTGTAGCCGGTTTTCTGCCGAATTTGTCACTGTCTGCCATGTATTCGATGTAACTCTTGATCCTGTCGCCATCGACTTTCATTTTCTGCGCATAGAGGGAAGGTGCAAGTAGCAGGACTATGCTTAAAATTGAAACGAATAATACAAAACGCCTGTTTTTCATGGTCTTCTCCCAAGAAATGAGTTTAAGAATATTTGCTGAGATTGATTACCCTAGATAGTTAATACAATTTAGAATAAAATTTATTGAAAAGAAAATAAAAAATATCCATTATTGCTGATTTTTATCCTGTTGCGTTTCAGGGCATCATTAATTAAATTGTAATTTCATTTCATATGAAATTATAACCGATATATTTTTCTTTGCAGGGTGAAGCAGAGGATGCCTCCGAAAAAAACAGATCTTGAAAGATATCACAGGCAGATCATTCTCCCGGAAATTGGAGAGAAAGGTCAGAAAAAGATCAGCCGTTCGAAGATATTAATTATAGGAGCAGGGGGATTAGGCTCCCCCGCAGCATTGTATCTAACCGCAGCAGGAGCAGGTGAGATCGGTGTTGTAGATAATGATAAGGTTGACATTTCAAATCTTCAAAGGCAAGTATTATACGAAAATGATGATCAGGGTATGGATAAAATTGAAGCAGCAGTTAAAAGATTGGTAAAACTGAATCCGGATGTAAAGATTATCGGGATCAATGAACGGTTCAGTGATAAGAACGCAGAGAAGATGATTAAACGTTATAATATAATTATTGACGGTACGGATAATTATGAAACAAGATATATAATTAATAAGTACTCTCTGAAATTGAAGATACCTTATATATATGCTAGTGTTTATAAATTTGAAGGTCAGGTATCCGTATTCAACTATAAGAACGGGCCATGCTATCAATGCCTTTACCCGGAAATACCTGAAAAAGATTCCGTACCCAGGGCTGCCGACCAGGGAATACTTGGTCCCCTTCCAGGTGTGGTTGGTGCGATCCAGGCAGCTGAAGCGATAAAAATAATACTTGAAAATAAATTCGTAATGAGCGGCAAGATCCTGCTGATAGATCTAATGAAAACTGATTTCAGGACTTTGAATATCGAAAGAGATGATGAATGTCCTGCCTGCGGGAAAGAGATCCGGTAATAAGTCTATAAATCATTGATTAGAATAAATTGAAAGAGGAGTGTTTTATGAGTACAATCGATGAACTGCTGATCGCAAACAAAAATTACTCAGATTCATTCGACCTTAAATTCAAGGTGCATCATCCGGCAAGAAAAATTGCAGTATTGACCTGTATGGATTACAGGATCAATGTCGAGGATATGCTGGGATTGAAAACAGGAGATGCTCAGATAATCAGAAATGCTGGCGCTACAGTAACAATGGATGCAATCAGATCATTCCTGGTTGCTCATTATAAACTGCAGTGCAAGGAGTTCATGATAATAGGACATACCGACTGTGGAATGACTTCGTTTAAAAGTGAAGAACTGAAAAAGGAACTCGAGAGTAAAACTGGGGTACTGCCGACAAGGCCAACCCATTTTCACACATTTGATGATATTGCAGAGAACGTGATCGAGGGTATTCAGCAGGTTAAATCCCATCCATGGATTCCGGATATACCTGTCCGGGGATTTATTTATGACGTTTTCTCCGGAGGGCTGAAGGAAGTAAACGATTAGCTATTATTTAAATACCCTAACGGTTATTAATTATATTTACCATACGGAAAGTTAATTGCAGGACAGGCTGAGATGTCTGTCCTGTTTTTTATTTTATTGTATCATTTTTTAATTGGATAATTACATTTCGATGTATATCTTCACATATTATTAATCTATTGCAAACTTCTCTTTAGCAGAAGGGATAGGCCATGGTACAGCAGGTTGTTCAGAATATATTGATGTTCCAGAAATTAAGTCAGTATAAAGCCGAGCAGATCTATCAGGTAATAAACGGAGAACCACATACAACGGTAGGGATAATACTTTCTAAATTTAAACCGGACCTTGCTAAAGAGGTTTTGAAATACTTTTCCCCCGATGATCAGAAAGAAATAGTGTTCAAGATGGCAACGGCAAAAAATGTAGCGCCGGAAGCGATCAATAGTATAGCAAATGTACTTGGCGAGAAACTGAGAGTTTTCGATGATGACGACAAAACAAAACCAATGGGCGGAAATGAGAAGATGGCTGAGATACTCAAGAAAATGGGGCCGGGCAAGAGTGAAGCTCTGCTCGAAGCTCTAAAAGGCAAAGATCCTGGTATGGCTGACAGGCTGAAGAAGAAGATGTTCGAATTCACAGATATAGTCGATACCGATCCTGAAAGCCTGAAACGATCACTTGCCCGGGTAAATATCGATACGCTTGCTCTTTCTATGAAAGGCGAAAAGGACGATATGCTACTGACAGTAGCAAAGGCATTGTCCGAAAACCGCAGGAAGATTCTAATAGGAGAGCTGAAGGCTATGGGACCGAAAAAACGCACCGAAGTTGATCTGGCAAAAAATGAGATACTGATAGAATTAAGAGATGCTTACGATAAGGGGATACTAAGAATGAAAGGGGATAAGTCTGACGACGAGTGGATAATGTAATTCAGGAATTGCCGTTGAATTCATCCAGAAGGAATGAACCCGTATAAGACTTTTTGCTCGCAGCGATCTCTTCCGGGGTTCCTTCAGCAACAATCTCACCTCCTGCCTCTCCGCCTTCAGGCCCCAGATCGATAATATGATCAGCTGTTTTAATTACATCCATATTGTGTTCGATAACAATTACAGTGTTACCTTTTTCAACCAGCCTGTTCAGCACTGTCAGGAGCATTTTAATATCCTCGAAATGAAGACCCGTAGTTGGTTCGTCCAATAGATAAATAGTCTTTCCTGTCCCGATTTTCGAAAGTTCAGTTGAAAGTTTCACTCTCTGGGCTTCACCACCGGACAAAGTCGTTGCCTGCTGCCCAAGGCGGATATAACCGAGGCCGACATCCTTTAACGTGGTAAGTTTTCTCTTTATTACATTGATATTCTTAAAAAATTCCGATGCTTCATTAACTGTCATATCGAGAACATCAGCAATTGTCTTACCCTTGTATTTAATGTCCAGTGTTTCCCTGTTATATCTTTTCCCTTTGCAGACCTCGCACGGTACATATACATCAGGAAGGAAGTGCATTTCGATCTTGATAATACCGTCTCCCTGGCATGCTTCACATCTTCCGCCTTTGACATTAAAACTGAACCGTCCGGGCAGATATCCTCTAAGCTTTGATTCAGGCAATTTCGAGAAGAGGTCTCGAATATGCGTAAAAACACCGGTATATGTAGCAGGATTAGATCGTGGAGTTCTGCCGATAGGAGACTGATCTATATCGATCACCTTATCAATATATTCGAGTCCCTTTATAGTGTCATAAGGGAGTGGTTGGTTTTTGCTTTTGTATATCTTCTTTGCAAGCGCCGGGAACAGGGTTTCGTTTATCATCGTGCTTTTCCCGGAACCTGATACACCGGTTATACATATAAATGTTCCGAGCGGGAAATTTACATTTATGTTTTTAAGGTTATTTCCTCTCATTCCCTTTAGGGAAAGCATTCTCTTGTTTCCCTTTTTTCTTTTTTCGGGGATTTCGATCTTCTTTTTTCTGGAAATATACTGACCGGTTAGGGATTTTTTGTCAGATGATATTTTTTTCGGTGTTCCTGCAGCAACTACCTGACCGCCTTTTCTGCCGGCACCGGGTCCGAGATCAATCACAAAATCTGCATTAAGGATCGTATCCTTGTCGTGTTCCACAACTATGACAGTATTCCCAAGATCCCTGAGCTTCGTAAGAGTATTTATCAGTCTCCTGTTATCTCGCTGGTGGAGTCCTATGCTCGGCTCATCGAGAATATAAAGAACACCGACCAATTGTGAGCCGATCTGGGTTGCAAGGCGTATTCTCTGGGCTTCTCCACCCGAAAGGGTTCCTGCGGACCTGTCGAGAGTCAAGTAATCAAGGCCGACATTATTCAGGAATTCAAGTCTTTCAGAGATCTCCTTAAGTATTTGCTTAGATATTTCAACATCTCGCTTGGATAATTCTATGTCTGTAAAAAAATCTATTGCCTTTTTTACCGACATTTTTGAGACTTCAAATATATTTATGTCCTTTACTTTAACAGAAAGAGGTTCTTTCTTGAGCCTGGCACCATGACATTCGGGGCAGGGAATCATATTCATGAAACTTTCGATAAATGTTCTGATATACTGCGACTTAGTCTGCTTGTATCTGCGGTTAAGATTTGGAATTATCCCTTCATATTTTCCAGTCCATTCTCCAGTCCCCTTTCCGTCCCTGCTGACATATTTGACTGTGAATTCTTCTTTTCCCGAACCGTACAGTATAACCTGTTTTGCTTCATCCGGGATAGTCTTCCATGCCTTGAAAAGAGAAAAACCATATTTTTCCGATATAGATTTGAGAGCCAGTCTGTGCCATGAAGAACCCTGGATATCCCCGAATGCCTGGATGGCACCGTCCATGACCGATTTATTTCCATTCGGCACAATCAGATTCGGATCGATTTCCATTTTAGTTCCTAGTCCGCTGCAGGAAGGGCAGGCTCCGTAGGGGCTGTTAAATGAGAACATTCTCGGGGCAAGCTCCTCGTAACTAATCTGACATTTCACACATGCCAGGTGTTCGCTGAAAAGCAGTTCCTTACTCTCTCCGATAAGGATTTGTACTATCCCTCCGCTAAGCTTCAGAGCAACCTCGAGAGAATCAGCAAGTCGTTTTTCCTGCTCCTGCTTCAGTATCAGCCTGTCAACCACTACTTCTATTGTGTGCTTTTTATTCTTGTCGAGATTGATTTTTGTGGTCGCTTCCATGATCTCACCGTCGATCCTGACCCGAACATATCCGTCCCGGATTATCTTCCTTAGAAGTTCCTTATATTCACCCTTTCTTCCTCTTACAAGGGGAGAAAGAATCTGAATCCTGCTCTCATGTTTTTCCTTAAGGATTGTGTCTACCATCTGCTGAACTGTCTGCATCTGAACTCTGCTACCGCAGTTATAGCAGTATGGAACTCCGATCCTTGCGTACAAAAGACGTAAATAATCATATATTTCCGTAACTGTAGCTACCGTAGACCGTGGATTTCTGCTTGAAGTTCTTTGCTCTATAGATATCGCAGGTGATAATCCCTCGATATAATCGACATCAGGTTTTTCCATTAGTCCGAGAAACTGCCGGGCATAGGCTGAAAGTGATTCGACATATCTTCTCTGACCTTCTGCATAAATAGTATCAAAAGCCAGAGATGATTTTCCCGATCCGGAAAGACCGGTAATTACTACCAGCTTGTTTCTGGGGATGGTAACAGATATATCCTTTAGATTATGCTCCCGAGCCCCCTTTATAATGATGTTGTCTTTTTTCATTTCAGGCCGAATTTAGTTGAATTATTATAATAAATGCAAACTACAAAATTAGCAAGAAATCCATATACATACAAGAAAAATCGGTAATTTATTTCTTGAATTATTGCCTTATATAGGAAATACGGAAAATCATAATTAACTATAAATAATAAAATTATATTCACTTGTTTGTGTCAATAATAATATACAATTGTATATTATATTAGTCAATTACTATTTTTTTAAAAAAATCTGTTTGAATTTTGGATTTGATTCCTATCTTAAAATGCTATACTTACTAATTTAGTTTCATGAAAAAGTACTCCTGAAGCCACACCTTAGTCTATATCTCATTTATTTTGGTACCAATTCTAAAAATTGGGAGAGAGGTATAATTATGATAAGAAAAGATAGGCTTTTAGAAAATTTCATATCTCTTACAAGCATCGAGGGGGTATCAAAAAAGGAGAGGGAAGTTGCAGATGAAGTGAAAAAACGGCTTGACGGGCTGAAAATACCATATGTCGAAGATGATACCGGGGCAAAGATATCAGGTAACTGTGGTAATATTATTGCCACTGCGCAGGGAAAAGAGACAAAGAGTACTCCATTCTGCTTTACTGCTCACTTGGATACGATCTCAACGAGTTATTGTAAACCCGTTATCAGAGAAGGTGTAATATACAGTGATGGAAAGGTTGTTCTCGGTGCGGACGACAGAGCGGGTATAGCAGCTGCCCTCGAGGCCATAGAAGCAGCTATAGAACTTGACCTAAATTATCCGGACATCGAGCTAATATTCCTGGTTGCAGAAGAGATTGGACTTCTCGGCTCCAGGAACTTGGATTTTTCGGGATTGAAGAGTAAATACGGTTTTGTTCTGGATTCATCATCAGCCGTTGGCAAGATCATTAGAAACGCACCAACACACTACAGTTTTGAGATTGATGTCAGGGGAAGATCAGCACATGCGGCAATAGCCCCTCAAGATGGAGTAAATGCCATTAAAATTGCCGCCGAGGCAATAGATAAGGTCAATGTTGGGAAGGTTAATGAGGATACAACTGTCAATATCGGGACAATAAAAGGAGGTACAAAGACAAACAATGTACCTGATCTCGTTGAAATTGAGGGTGAGCTCAGGAGCCTTACACAACCGAAGATCCCGGAGGAGCAGGAGAAAATAGAAAAAGCCTTTAATATTGCCGCAGAAAAGTATGGCGGCGAGTGTTTGTTCAAGTGGGACCTGGAATATTCCGGTTTTCTTCTCGATGATGATAATGTTATTATAGACTGGGTAAGTAATGCCATGAGGCTTGCAGGTGTGAAACCGGAACTCACACAGGTTCTGGGAGGGAGTGATGCTAATAATTTCAACGAGCAGGGGATTCCATCGGTGAATCTTGGAGTCGGATATGCAAAGAATCATTCACCGGATGAGTTTATGCCTGTAGACGATCTTGTGAAAATGGCAGAAATCTGTCTCGAAATCATCAAATACAGTTCAAACATCAGGGCGTAAGAAGAATGGTAAAAGAGAAAAGGAAACCGACTTTAATTGAATCGCTTGTTCCGATCATCTCGATCGGTTTATTTTTGGGTGTTGGATATGGAATATTCCATCTCAGGATCGAATTCCTATTGTTAGCTGCAGCAACACTTACAGGAATAATAGCACTCAAACTCGGGTATAACTATAAAGAGATGGAACAGGGGATTATACACAGTATATCTAAAGGTATGCCTGCAATGATGGTAGTTATAGTTGTCGGTATGCTTATCGGTACCTGGATGGCTTCCGGAGCAATCCCGATGATGATCTATTACGGTTTGAAGATTATTTCACCCTCTTATTATCTGCTGACTGCATGTGTTGTCTGCAGTATTATCTCTATAGTAACAGGTACATCATACGGAACTGCAGGAACAGTGGGAGTTGCATTCATAGGTATCGCAAGCGGCTTGAATATCCCGCTTCCGCAGGCGGCTGGTGCAATAGTAGCCGGGGCTTATTTCGGTGATAAAATCTCTCCGTTCTCGGACACAACAAACCTCGCGCCGATCGCATCAGGAAGTAACCTGTTCGATCATATAAAGCATTTACTCTGGACTACAACTCCAGCCTGGCTTATCGGCCTTTCGCTTTATTTTTTTCTTGGAATGGGCTACGGAGGAGATATCGAATCTCCCCAGATGCTGATGATCCTGGACGGAATTAGAAACAGCTTCAAATTCAATGTGATACTTCTGATTCCCCCGATCATGATCCTTTATTTTGCAATTGCTAAAAAACCGACAATCCCCGGTATGTTTATATCATCGTTCACGGCAATGCTTCTGGCAATTTTCTACCAGGGAATGCCCCTGGCAGCTGCCGTAGATTCAATGGTTCACGGATACCACAGCACTACCGGTGTTGCAATGGTTGATACCTTGCTGACCAAGGGTGGTATGATGAACATGATGGACGTTACCCTTATAGCATTATGCGCATTCGCGTTTGCAGGGATCGCCCAGAAAGCAGGTATGCTTGATGTATTGTTAGAGCACATGATGAAATTCGCAAATACAACCGGAAAACTCATTCTCTCAACCGCCTCTTCAAGTATAGCAGTTGCACTGATGACAGGCAGCTCGTTCCTGACTCTACTCGTCCCGGGAGAGCTTTTTGCTCCCGCATTCAGAAAAATGAATCTTGCCGCCAAAAATCTTTCGAGGACAGTTGAGGATAGCGGTACGGTGATCGTACCCCTTGTGCCCTGGAGTATAGCCGGTGTATACATGTCCGGTACTCTTGGGGTTTCAACAATAGAATATTGGAAATGGGCCTTCATGTGCTATCTGGGTGTTTTTATAGCTGTGATCTACGGTTTTACGGGATTTAAAATAGCGCCGAAGATCAGGGATGACGAGACAGTCCCGGGAAGCTGAGGAAGAGAAATTCCAAAAGAAACAATCCTTTGTCTCACCCTTTTTAGGGAGGATTAATTTAAAATTGAAATATATTGAAACAAATCTTGTGTAAACTATGTATATTTTTCTATAAAACTTAGAAAAAGAGTTTTGTTTTTTTTGATTATTTTTCTAAAAAACATAGAAAAAGAGGAGGTTATGAAAGAACTGCTGACAAGAACAGATGAGCTCTTATTGCTGACAATATACCGGCTAAAAGAGGATGCATATACAGTTCCTATACTTGAGCACCTCGAGGAAGTATCATCGAGAAAAAACTGGACATTAGCCGGTATTTATATTCCGCTTCTTAAGCTTGAGAAGAACGGTATAGTCGAATCATATCTTGGTGAACCTACATCACAAAGGGGCGGCAGAAGCAAAAGATATTATAAAATAACGAATAAGGGACTTAGAGCATTACAGGAAGTAAAGGAACTGCAAAAAACAATGTGGGATGGTATTCCTGACATGATCTATAGCGATGAGGGAGATTTATGAAAAACCTTCCGAAGTCTGCCGAATTGATATTAAGAATAGTACTGCCGGGGAAAGTTTCTTCAACGGCTGTAGGCGATTATGAGGAGCTATATTCATCTCTACATTCTAAAAACCGTACAAGAGCGTTATTATGGCTATTGGGACAGATAATTAAATCTGTCATACCATATACTATTAGTAATTTTTACTGGAGATTTACAATGTTAAGGAATGATCTGAAGATCGCTTTAAGGAATATCCTGAAGAGAAAGCTCTTTTCAATAATAAATATAACCGGATTAACAGCAGGAATAACATGCTGTTTATTGATCTTTCTATATATTCAGGATGAATTAAAATTCGACAGGTTCAACTCAAATTACGATATTCTATACAGGATAGTCCGTGAAAATATCGAATCAGGCGATAGAGATCCAAGGGTTCCGGCTGTGATGCTGCCGAATTTGAAGGTTGATTTTCCGGAGATCGATAGTTTTTCTATAATGACTCCGAGAGCCGGTACTGTCAGTTACAGAGGCAATATATTCAATGAGGATAATATTCTGCTTGCAGATGATAGTTTCTTCAAAATATTTGATTTCAATCTTTTGAATGGAGATCCTGAAACCGCATTGACAGGTCCTGCAAGAGTTGTATTAACCGAGAGTACGGCAAGAAAGTATTTCGGGGATAGTGATCCAACAGGAGAAATAATAAAATATGATAACCGGATCGATCTTACAGTATCCGGAATTTTGGAAGATCCGCCTGTCCATTCACATCTGGATTTCGATCTTCTAGTTTCTTTTGCAACTCTTGAAAACATAAATTCTACAGCTCTAAACAGATGGACATGGCAGGGAGCTTACATCTATTTTATCTTACCGGAGAATATAGACACCGGATCAATAGAAAGACGATTGGATGCGTTGATCCTGAAACACAGGGGAGACGAATATGCTTCACGAGTAAGACATCATATTCAGCATTTCCCGGATATCTACCTGAATTCATCGGATATGCAGGTGGATATTGCCAGACACGGTAACGGCGATTATATATTTGGTTTTTCTGCGGTCGCAATTATGGTACTTGCTATAGCATGTTTCAATTATATGAATTTATCCACGGCAAAATCAAGCCTGAGAGCAGGTGAAGTAGGTTTAAAAAAGGTGTTTGGAGCAAGAAGGAAAAACCTTGTCAAGCAGTTCATTTTCGAGTCATTTTTATTTGTAGCCGTAAGTGTGATAATTTCACTTGGAGTGATCATATTGGTTCTTCCCTCCTTCAACTCATTCACAGGAAAAATGATTATACTGGATCTGTTTTATAACCTTCATCTTTCACTTGGGATTGCAGGTGGCATGGTTATTGTTACTTTGCTGGCAGGCTGCTATCCTGCCTTTTACCTTACAAAGTTCAAACCTGTTGATGTTCTCAGAAGCAGATCATCTGTAACACTGAAAACCAAAAGTGCGGGAGGGATCAGAATCGGATTCAGGCAGGTTCTCGTATTACTGCAGTTTACAATCTCAATAGGACTCATAACAGGAACATCATTGGTTTCCAGACAATTAGATCTTTTTCGGAATAAGCAATTAGGCTTCGATAAGGAAAACATGATTGTTATTGAGAATCCATACAATTCCGGAATGGAGACAAGATTTCATAGATTCAAAAGCGAAATCGAGCAGAATGCTTCAATTCTCGGCGTATCGGCTGCGTTTAATATTCCACCGCATCACATTAACAACTGGTGTGCATTATCGACTGATGGGGATGATGACAGGATCACTACAGGGCTGGTTTATGTGGATCAATATTTTCTGGATTTACTGGATGTTGATATTATAGAAGGAAGGAATTTCTCAGAAATTGTCTCATCGGATACAACGAATGTCGTCATCCTTAATAGATCTGCGATCGATGCGCTGAATATCGATTCTCCCATAGGAAAATTTATTAACGGTGTCTGGTGTTTTGACGGACCCTCAGAAATCATTGGAGTAGCAGATGACATGAATTATTTCTCTCTTCATTCGGATGTTCCTCCTATGGTTTTCTGTGTCCAGAGCTACGTAAACAAGAATAATATTGTAATAAAGACGGATCAAGGTGATATGTCTGAAATTCTTGGATACCTTGAAACAAAATGGAAGGAAACAGCGCCTGAATGGCCTTTTAAATACTATTTTATTGACCAGAAATTTGACTCTCTTTATCAGTCAGAGATAAAGATGGGAAAGATCGTCGAATTGTTTACTTTTCTGGTAATTTTTATTGCCTATTTAGGATTATTCGGATTGGCATCTTTTATTGTTGACCGGAAAACAAAAGAAGTTGGAGTGAGAAAAGTACTTGGGGCTTCGGTCTCAAAACTTGTAACACTACTTTCCGGAGAATTCATTTTTTTGATCGTGATCTCCAGCCTGATAGCATGGCCCGTGACTTATTATGCAATTAAATTATGGTTAAGTAATTTCGCTTTTCAGGTGGATGCAGATATTTCGTTATTTATCATGTCCAGTATGATAGCTCTATTAATAACAATTATTACCGTAGGTTATAGATCATTAAGAGCAGCACTTTCAAATCCAGCGGATGTCCTGAAACATGAATAAGAAAAACCAAAATTATGATATGAAGCTGCCTATAGTCTGCAGTTTTATTCTAAGTAAGATAATTCCCGGGCCTGTCAACGCTACTGCTATGGGTGACTATGAAGAAGTTTTTCTTAAGAAACTTAAAGAGAAAGGAAGAACAGCGGCAGACATCTGGTTATGGGGGCAGATACTTAAATCGCTTGGTCCATATACTTTGAATTTACTGATCTCGAGTGTGGAAATGTTAAAGAATTATTTAAAAATAGCATTTAGGAACATGGTAAGAAATAAAGCCTCTTCAATTATAAACCTTTCAGGCCTGACACTTGGAATCGTATGTACTATTCTTATCCTATTGTGGGTAAATCATGAAGCAAGTTATAACAGTTTTCACAATAACTCTGAAAACATTTACCAGGTAATTATAGGATTTGGAGACAGGGATGTTTATTCAGATTGGGGACCCGGTCCTCTGGCTCCAAAACTGAAGGAACTTTATCCTGAAATAATCAATGCAGCAAGGGCATATCAATGGATCGATTTTCCGCTTATGTATGAGGAAAAGGTTTATACAGTCAAACCGATGTTCGCAGACCAGTCATTTCTCGACATTTTCTCTTTTCCCCTACTGATGGGAAATAAAGAGACAGCGCTTGTAGCGCCAACTCAGATCGTCTTGAGCGAAGAGACAGCAATAAAATACTTCGGTGATAAGGAGCCGTTAGGTAAAACACTTCAGTTGGAATTCTGGGGGCGCTGGTATGGATTTACCGTCTCGGCAGTTATTGCGAATGTACCTTCAAATTCGGATATAAAGTTTGATGTACTGGTCCCGATAAGAGCCTGGGAAAACTCGGGTAATGATCTTGAGGACTGGGGATCGGGGATGTATCCGTCTTATGTAATGGTAGCTGAAAATACAGATTCAGCCCAGCTTGAAGATAAGATCAGGAATACTATTAAAAACCAGGTCCCGGAAGCGATCAGAACTGTCCATCTGCACCCACTGGAGAAGGTTCATCTGTATAACTATTCCGGGGGAGGTAAGATAATATATATCTATACATTTACTATAGCCGGGATAATGATCCTTGTCCTGGCTTGCATAAACTATGTTAATCTTACAGTAGCGCAGTCTGTAAGCAGGTCCAAAGAAATAGGTATGAGAAAAGTGGCGGGGGCTGTCAGAAGACAGATCATACAGCAATTTTTCATTGATTCAGCTATTTTCGTTTTTACAGCTTCTGTTTTTGCGATAATTATAATCAGCTCAGTGCATCCTGAATTCAATAATTTAGTCGAGGCAGACATAGTCTTAAATTTCTCGAAAGATCTGATCTTCACAATAGCAGTAGTTGTTATATTTACAAGTATATTCGCCGGGATTTACCCTGCACTGGTTCTTTCTTCTTACCGCCCTGCAGCAATCCTGAGAAGTGGGGGTAAGGACGGCAAAGGGAATATTCAACTCGGTAGAATTCTGGTTACCGTGCAATCTGCCATTTCGATTATACTGATCATTTCTGCAATAATAGTATATTCACAACTTGATCTACTTTTAAACAGGGATCTGGGATTTAATAATGAAAATCTGATCAACCTGAAACTAAGGGGCAGTCTTAGAAAGTTATACAATCCTGTAAGGCAGGAATTATTAAAAAATCCCGATATTCTATCTACTACAATGGTGCATGCCGGATTTGCAAATAACGGATCATCTACCTACAGCGCTGAGTGGGAAGGAAAAAATGATACAGAAAAACTCCTGATGATTGTTCATTCGGTTGACCAGGATTATAAGGATACATTTGGGATCGAAATGGTTGAAGGAAGGTTTTTTTCAAGAGAATTCTCAACTGATGCTTCCGCTTTTGTCCTTAATGAAACCGCCGTACATGCCATCGGTTGGAATAATCCGATCGGTAAAAGGTTTTCTTATATGGGTATCGAGGGAGTGGTAATTGGAGTAGCTAAAGATTTTAATTTCAAATCACTTCATGATGAGATTGACCCGCTTATAATGTTCATGGTTCCCGGTTGGAAAACGGATATCTTCCTCAGGGTAAATTCTGACAATATATCCGGCACTATAAATTTTCTCAAGACAAAGGTTGCGGAGATTGTCCCCGATTACCCATTCGAATTTTCATTTCTGGATGAAGATATCGGGAAATTATATCAAACTGAAAAAAGGGCGGGTGTCCTAATCAGATATGGTTCGATCATTGCTGTTATAATTTCTTGTCTTGGGCTTCTTGGACTTGCTTCAAACACTGTAATCCAGAAAAGGAAAGAGATCGGGATACGTAAAACGCTGGGTGGAACTATCCCTGGGATCGTCAGGATGATTACCTGGGATTTCACAAAGTGGATTATTGCATCTAACATTATAGCCTGGCCGACAGCATGGATACTGGCAGAAACCTGGCTTAGTAATTTCGCTTATAAGATAGAAACAGGACTGGCAGTATTCTTAATTGCCGGCGGAATCTCCTTCTTTATTTCACTGATTACGGTTGGGTATCATTCTTTGAAAGCAACATTTACAAATCCTGTTAACTCCCTGAGGTTTGAATAGAAAAAAATGGATACAAAGAATAGAAATCGGCTGTATTTTGCAGAAAAGATTCTAAGGCAAATTTTACCTGACAAAATCATCAATACAGCTATAGGTGACTATGAAGAAATTTTTACTGAAATTTATCTTGAACGTGGAAGCTTTGCAGCACAAAGATGGATTATCTACCAAATTTTGATGTCACTATTTCCTTTCGTTTATAGTACTATCTGCTGGAGAGCAACAATGCTTATGAACTATTTGAAGTTTGCTATAAGAAATTTGAAAAGAAACAAGGTTTTCTCAAGCATAACTATATCGAGTTTATCTGTTGGGGTAGCCTGCTCGATGATGATCTTTATCTGGGTGAAAGATGAGCTCAGTTTCGATAAATTTCATAAAAACTATGATAGTTTATACAGAGTGATAACAGAAACCGAAGCGGCCGGGCAGATCTACAGGAAGCCTGCTGTCCCTACACCTCTCGTTGTAACTATACAGGATGAATATCCTGAAATTCTCAATACGTGCAGGTTCAGGGGGGGATTTACCGGCTGGTTAGTTCGTTATGGAGAAAAATCATTTATAAATGACAGGGTTGGGATGGCAGATCCTTCATTCTTTGAAATGTTTTCATTCAAATTTTTAGAAGGAGATCCGAAAACAGCGTTGAATGAGAGGTATTCTATTATTATTACTGAGGATATGGCAAAGAAATACTTCGACGACGAAAAGTCTCTGGGAAAACAACTGATCCTGACCGGCACCAGGACAGCGATGACGGTTAAAGGAGTGATTGAAAATATCCCGAAAAATTCTCATTTGCAATTTGACTTTTTAATTCCGATTGAAAATATGGATTACTGGTGGAGTGAGGATTTCAATAACTGGGAGCGCATGAGATTCAACGCATATGTACAGCTTATCGAAAATACAGAAGGTGCGGAGTTCAGTCAGAAAATATCGGATATAGTTAAAAGACATTATCCGGAAACTGCAATAACGAGGACTTACCTTCAGAGGCTTAAGGATGTCCATTTCGATTCTGAATTTTCTCAGGATGAGGAAAATTTCGGGAAAGGTAATAAAACTTATGTTTTAGCGCTGTCAGCTTTAGCAGTGATCCTGATTCTGATAGCATGTATAAATTATATAAACCTGTCTACAGCCAGATCAATTTACCGCTCTAAAGAGATTGGAATAAGGAAAACAACAGGTGCAAACAGATCCGATATTATAAAACAGATCCTTGTCGAATCTACTCTATTGTCATTCTTAACAATTGTTGTTTCAGGTGTTCTTATATTTCTTTTTTTGCCGATATTCAGTGAGATATCAGGCAAGGAGTTTTCTTATGGTTACATTGAAACGCTGATGTTTCTTCCTATTCTGGTAGGAACAGGCGCAGCTGTTTGTCTGCTTTCAAGCACTTATCTTGCTGTGATCCAATCTGCAAATGGGCCAATTCAGGCGCTGAATAAGTATATCAATAAACAGAATTCCGGTGAGAATAGTCTAAGAAGGGTACTGGTAGTTGCACAGTTCTCATTTTCAATTCTATTTTTAATCAGTACTTTTGTAATTTACAGCCAGTTGAATTATATTAACAACAAAGATCTGGGGTATAACAAAGACCAGATCATATATTTTTATGGCCCCCGGGGTGAAATGGAAAATTCACCCGAGTCTGTAAAGAACGAATTGCTGCAAAATCCGAGTATTCTTTCAGTAACATACGCCTATCCTCCGCGTAGTATATCATGGTACACAACCGATATAGACTGGGACGGTAAAGTTCCCGGTACAGACCACCTTATTAATGTCCAGTCAGGAGACTATGATTATCTGAAGACATTCGAGATTGAATTAGTAGAGGGCAGGTATTTTTCTAGAGATTTTGCAGGCGATGAATCTAATTATCTACTATCTGAATCAGCGGTCAGTATACTTGGTATCAAATCCCCTATCGGAAAAAGATTCACTTACCGGGGAGAGCTGAGAAGTGCTGATCCTGAAGGAAGGATTATTGGTGTAGTCAAGGACTTTCATCTGGGATCATTGCATAACGAGATCCGGCCAATCCTTATTAAATTCATGCCCACATTTCCATTTATGTGTGCCAAAATAAGTCCGGAAAACATTCCCGGTACTATTGAATTCTTTGAAAACAAGTGGAAAGAATTTGGAGAAGTACGGCCTTTCTCTTATACAATTCTTGACGAGACAATTAATGATTTTTATCGAAATGAAAGAAAGATTGGGCAGATATTAAAATATTTTACTTTTATTTCTGGGTTTATTGCGTTTATCGGACTTTTCGGTTTGACAATTCATATCGTGGAACATAAAACCAGGGAAATTGGAATCCGCAAAGTCCTGGGGGCATCCGTCCGGGAGATCATTATTATGCTATCCCGGAATCTTCTAGTCCTGATCGTAATAGCGGCTTTCATTGCTTGTCCGGTTGGGTGGATGCTGATGAATAATTGGCTGAAGGATTTCGCCTACAGGATTGAACTTGGTCCCGGAATCTTTATAATCTCTCTTCTCATCTCTCTTTTTATAGCTCTGGTTACTATCAGTTATCAGACGATAAGAGCCGGTTTCTCTGATCCCGTAAAATCACTCAGGAACGAATGACACCAAGCTTCAATTAATTATAAAATCTTCCAAATATCCATATAATGTGAAACATTTTTATGTATTATCCATATAAATATAGCAGGTATATCTATGGAAAATCTATATAAATATTCTCGGGAGACATAAATGAATGTTTTGACAATTAACGAAGCTACTCTTTTAATGGCTGTATGGCGGTTAAATGACGATGCATACGGGGTGAAAGTAAAGAAGCATGTGTCTGAGATCACTGAGAAGGAATGGAATTACGGAACACTCTATTGTATGCTCGATCAGCTTGCATCCAAAGGTTTTCTTGGAAAACAAACAGGGGATCCCTCACCGGAAAGAGGAGGAAGGCGGAAAATCTACTACAGCCTTACCAGGGAAGGCCTCGCAGCCTTGAAGGAGGCATACAAACTTCATTTGGCTCTATGGCAGGGTGTTTCGGATGTAGCATTCGACGAAGGAAAGGTTTCATGAGTAGAAGACCTTACAAACCGCCTTGGCTTGGAGAATTGATCCTGAATTTTATCTCAGCAAATGAAGTAGATTTCTCTGTAGCAGGTGATCTTGAAGAAGAATACAACGAGATCAGGCAGGACCGTGGTAATCTCCCGGCATTCCTTTGGTATTTCCGCCAGGTCGCAAAAGCTTCTTTACCGTTCATTAATCAATCATTCAGAAGGAGTACCGGGATGTTTAAAAACTACCTGAAAACAACATTAAGGAATATAAAGAGAAATAAGATAACTTCTTTTATCAATATCGCTGGTCTATCAGTAGGAATATCATTTACCCTGCTTGTATATCTCTTTATTGAGGATGAGTATTCTTATGACAGGTTCCACGAAAATGCTGACAGTATTTACCGTGTTTACCGGCATAATATGCATCCGGTTTACGGTGAATCAAAAAGGGAGAGTACTCCTATCAGGATTGCTGATGATTTCATCCGGCTATACCCTGAGATCGAGAATTTAGTCAGGATCAGTGTATCCGATATAATAGTTAAGAGAAACGAATCGATTTTCCAGGAAAAGCTGACTTTTGTTGATCCGGATTTTTTCAATATATTTTATTTTCCGGTATTCAAAGGCAGTACAGGTCCAATCGCTTCAGATCTAAATACTGTAGTAATATCTAAAGATGCAGCCGAAAAGTATTTTTCCGGTGAAGATCCTGTCGGAGAAACACTCGAAATTAAGTACCGTGAGAATAGTCTGGTAGTAAATATTGCTGCCGTTGTCGATAATATGAAGGGACAGTCAAGTATTGCTTTTGATTTCCTGGCGCCTTTTGAGATTTTCCGGTCAAATATGTCGGGATTCATGTTAACCAGTTATAAAGCCAATAATCCGATGATGTTCCTGAAAGTAAGGGAAAACACCAATATAGCAAACTTCCAGGAAAAACTTAGCAGGATCAATGAAAACATCGAGATTAAATTGGCAGAGGGACAGTCAATAGAATACATTCTGGAGAATATAAAGAATATCCATCTAAATACTGACGTAAGCTCTGACAGGCTTGACTTGAGTGATCCACTGTACTCACAGATACTTGCCGGCCTTGGTGGTGTGGTTCTTTTCATAGCATGTATAAACTTCATGACGCTTTCTATAGGTATGTCGAAAAGACGTTTCAGAGAGGTGGGGATGAGAAAAGTAATGGGAGCCGTCCGACCTATGCTGATGAAACAGTTTCTTGGTGAGACACTTGTGTCAAGCGGCTTTGCGCTGATCCTCGGAATAGTATTATCAATACTATTTCTCCCTATGTTCAATTTATTATCAAATAAGAATCTGGTTTTTCATCCGGATCCACTTTTTATAGGATTCATGATTACTCTTGCTTTAATTATAGGTGTTGTGTCAGGTTTCTATCCATCATTTATACAATCTAGATATAATCCAGTCAATGTTCTCAAGGGAGGCGGTAAGACAAGCGGAAAGAATTATTTCAGCAAAGGATTGATAGTAGTTCAATTCTCTTTGTCAATTGTCCTGATAATCATCACTGTAGTGTTTCAAATGCAGTTGAACTTTGTTACCGAAAAGGATCTGGGTTTTGATCACGAGAGGCTTCTTGAGTTAAAAATGTATACATCTGAAGGAGATGAAATCTCCAAATTTGAAAGAATTAAGAATTCTATCAGCCAGGATAACCGGATAATAGGAATATCTGCATCGTCATCTAATTACGGTCTTACATGGGCAAAAACTGTTTTCTGGACAAGGCTTACATTTGAAGACAGTCACGGAAACAGGAACAATATTCATTTCAACCAGGTTGGGTACGACTATCTTAAAACAATGGGGATTGAGCTTGTTGAAGGAAGGGATTTCGCAAGAGAATTTGGTTCAGATTGGAATGACGCGATTATAATCAATGAAAGCGCTGTGAGAGAATTTAATATCGTTGATCCCATAGGCAGAAATATACCGTGGTTAGGAAAACCAAATCAAAAGATCATAGGTGTGATTAAAGATTTTCATTATGGTTCTCTGCACGGTGAGATAAAACCGCTTTTATTTGCGTTATCCGGTGAGCCGATCGACAATGAAAAGTTTGAAGGAATATATGGATTCTGGCCTCACACTTATGAGTATGTACAGATGAGGATAGCCCCAGGAGATCCCCGCCCCGTGATAGATCTCTTAAAATCTAAATGGAAAGAGGTATCCCCCGATAAACCATTCGACCTTGTATTTATTGACGACACTATCCAGGCAAAATACGAATCGGAAAGGAAATGGGGGCAGATAGTCAGGAATTCATCAGTATTTGCCATTCTTATTGCTTGCCTCGGATTATTCGGTTTATCGCTCATTACGGTTCAGGAAAGGCTGAAAGAAGTAGGTATACGAAAGGTACTGGGAGCTTCAGCAAGTAAGATCGTCAGTCTTGTTTCAAAAGACATGGTCTATCTTGTTATATTTTCAAGCGCAATTGCATGGCCTGCTGCCTACGTTATAGCAGGGAAATGGCTGCAGAATTTTGCTTACAGGATCGATCTGAGTATTGTGATCTTTATTCTGTCAGGATTGATAGCACTGGTCATAGCGGCAGTTACTATCAGTTTCCAGACAATACGGGCGGCATATTCGAATCCTGTAAATACTCTCAGGTATGAGTGATGTCTAAAACAATTCAGTTAATGACCAAGTCAAACTAATACTGTAGAGAATAATCTTTTAGAAACATGTTGAAGATGTGATGAAGGAAATGTCTAAGAATCCGCCGAAGTCTGCTGAATGGATAATGTACCTGGTCTCGAAACCGGAGGAAAGGTTCTCTGTAATCGGAGATATGGAAGAAGAGTACAGAGAGATCGCCCTGGAACGAGGGGCTGCTAAAGCGCTGAACTGGTACTGGGGACATGTTGTAAAAGCTTCACCCCCGTTTATTCTCTATTCCCTGAAAAGGAGTACAGCAATGTTTAAAAACTATCTGAAAACCGCATTTCGTAATATTAATCGAAACAGAATAACTTCTTCTATTAACATTGTCGGGCTGTCAATCGGGATTGCCTTTACGGTGCTTGTTTATCTCTTTATTGATAATGAATATTCCTATGACGAATTTCATGATAATGCCGACAGAATTTATCATGTCTGGTATGACTGGGGGGATTTTAAAGGTGGTCATATGTCATTTAAAATACTTGATGATTTTAAAAGATTATATAGCGAAATAGATGCGATTGCAGGATTTTGCAGAGGAAGAGCAGTAATAAAATATGGAAACAGTATATTTAAAGAAAACATAAATTTCGTACATCCGGAGTTCTTCAAAGTGTTTTCGTTCCCCGTATTATCTGGTAATAATGCAGATCCGCTTTTCGATAAAAATAATGTCGTACTGAGCAGAGAGACAGCAGTGAAATTTTTCGGAGATGAGAATCCGATAGGCAAAACACTTGAGATCGAATTGATGGATGTCAGAGAAAACTTCCTTGTCTCAGCAGTGTTAGACAATATGAAAAACGAGTCGAGTATCACATTCGATGTACTTTTTTCTGTTGAAAAGTATATTGATGCTGTAAGAGAGTATCCGATGTTTCTTGACAACTATCACTCTCATAATCCGGTAACATTTTTGCTCCTGAAATCCAATACTGATGTAGATCTGCTCAGAGAAAAATTACTGAATATTGATGATCATATTGATCAGAAATTGGAGAAAGGGGAAAAAAACTATAGACTGCAAAATATCAGGGATATTCATTTGAATAACGAGATGATGTGCAATTTTATTTCAAGAAGTGAGCCGCTTTATTCTTATATCCTATCAGGTCTAAGTGCAATTGTGCTGATAATAGCATGTATTAATTTCGTCACCCTTTCAGTTGGTCTATCATCAAAAAGATTTAAAGAAGTCGGGATCAGGAAAGTAGTCGGAGCTAAGAAAAAGCAGTTAATAGTGCAATATATTGGAGAATCAATGATATATGTACTGATGGCAGTCTTTGCAGGTTTTGTTATTGCAGATCTGTCACTCCCTGTTTTTAATAATATTGCCGGAAAGGCACTTGTGATGGAGCTGAATTTTGGAATTTTCATTTTGATCCTTTCTCTGGTGATTTTTCTTGGATTGTTCTCAGGCGGCTATCCTGCTATAATCCAGTCCCGCTATGATCCGGTAAGAGTGTTCAAAGGATCTACCTCAAAGGGAGGTAAAAATTCATTTACAAAAGCTCTGATAGTAATTCAGTTCACACTGTCTATAGCATTAATAATATCTACATTTGTTTTTCAGAAGCAGCTTGATTTTGTCAGCAAAAAGAAACTTGGTTTTAACCAGGAAAGAATATTAGAACTCGCATTCAACGTGCCGGATGAGCAGTCAGCATTGATATACGATAGATTAAAGAATGAAATAGATAACATGCCCGGTATCGAAAACGTTGCGGCAACGTCCACAAATTTCGGATGGAAGACCGGCAGCAGGGGAGATTTCTGGACACGCATGTACCTGACATCCAGGCAAGGGGCTGAGAAATATATTCATTTCAATCAGATCAGTTACGATTATCTTGAGACGCTGGGTATTCCACTCGTTGAGGGAAGGAATTTCTCGAAAGATTTCGGTTCAGATGTCAGGGATGCAGTAATAATAAACGAAGCGGCAGTCAGAGAGCTTGATCTGAATGATCCGATCGGTAAATCTATCTACGGATTTGGAACTGAATCACAGAAGATCATAGGAGTGGTCAGAGATTTTCATTTCGGTTCGATGCATAGTAAAATTAAACCTCTTGCTCTTGCTATTTCCTGCAGTCCTGTAGATACAAAAAAGATGAATAGATGGAGCGGGCGCTGGCCCCAGGACTACAGATATGCTGTCATAAGGATTTCAGAAGGGGATCCACGTCCTATTCTTGATGATCTTAGAGAACGATGGAGCAGTATCTCACCGAATTCTCCTTTTGAAATCAAGTTCATAGACGACACAATCCAGTCGTATTATGAGTCAGAAAGGAAGTGGGGTTCAATAGTAAATTACTCTTCTATCTTTGCAGTTATCATTGCGAGTATGGGTTTATTTGGGTTGTCTCTTGTAACAGCACAGCAAAGGATCAGAGAAATCGGGATAAGGAAAGTTATGGGGGCTTCTGCAAACAGGATCGTAGGTCTTGTATCAAAGGATATGCTTATACTTGTTCTCGTTTCCAGTATTTTTGCCTGGCCGGCAGCGTATTATGTAATGAATAAGTGGCTTCAGAATTTCTCATACAGGATAGATCTCAGTATTCTATATTTCATATCGTCGGCATTTCTGGCCTTGCTGATAGCTGCAGTTACGATCAGTTTCCAGACAGTAAAGTCTGCATTGAAAAATCCTGCTGACTCTTTGAGGTATGAATAGAGTTTATAACTTCAGAAGTAGTATTTTCTCCTGATTAAATATGTATTTAATCAGGAGAAAATTACTTAAGGAATTATATCAAGCAGATTGTTATTAAATATTTTGAGTTAAATTATTAAATCAAGAGATACTTTTACAGGGTATTGTTAGATTTTAATAGTCTATTAATTTTTACCGTGACAATGTTTGTATTTCTTACCACTCCCACAAGGACATGGATCGTTACGGCCAACTTTACTAATTCTTTTCGGTCTATACGAAAGTATTACGTAATCAGTTTCTTCTTGCGAGGGCATTCTGAATGAAAAAACAGTTTTACTATTATAATTTGATACTGTGAAATCACCTTAGATTATTATATCCATTCCAATTAGTACATCAACATGAGGTGCTAATATACCTTCTGTTACTCTGATATAGGGTATACCAATGTTACTAGGTAAATATAAATTAATAAGATAAGTATTTGTCTCCATAATGCCACTAGCTGTGGAGACTCTTGTTACTCCTTGAGGTCTAAGTCTAATGCATCAACTACATTCTTTGTAATTACAGTGCCTGTTGCACCTGTATCCCAAATAGCATTAAAATTTTGATGTTTACGTGGAGATGATTCTACGTTAGGATCAAATGGCGGGAATATTAATACTTCATTTTGCAAAACCGGCCTAATATATTCATATCTACTTGTAAAAGCAGAAATTTTTTCCTGCATTTATGTAATCCCTAACTAAAAACAACCCTAGAATTGTAAGTCTGAGTATAACTATTTTCACCCGATTCACATTTCTGTATTAAAAAAGTGCCCACTTTATGCTCTGATATTGAATTCTCATATGCATCTTTTTCTGTCTCGTACACTCCAATAACCTCATTATTCATTATTACAATGAATTTACCGTTGTACTTGGAGACAAGCTCTTTTTGATGTTTTAGATAATAATTAAATTCTTGTATTAATTTCATAACTTAAAGCTTCTTATATATCTACTTATATATACTAGTTTTACAGAGAATATGTTTCTTCTAGTTATAATATCGTATGTAAAGAATATAACCTTTAATTGTATATAGGTAATCAGCTAACCAATTATACTAATAACTAATAACATAATTATCTATAGTCAAGCTAAATCTAACCTTAGATATTTCTTGAAGCTTTGAATATTCCCAGATTATAGTTTTCGAACTCTTTTAGCTAGCTCTTATGAATATGTTTGCCTATTTTTCTAATCCTGGTCATCTCTTCCACTGTTAGAGGGGGTGAATCGAGCACCGTTAGGGCTTGCTCGAGTTCCTGCTCGTTCTTCGGGCCTGTCATACAGAGATGGACATGCGGATCAGACAGTACGAACCTGTAGCATTCTGCTGCACTAAGCGGCTTTTCCCCGGCCGGCATTTTGCCTTCTTTCAAGAGTTGTCGCCAGCATGTCGCGGTATAGATCGTTATACCGGGGCAGTCTTTTTCCGGCAGGTTGGGAAATATGTCATTTTCAGCGCCTTTATGAACCGCATTATAACGGATCATGTAAATATCTACCGGAGAATCCGGATTCTGCGCCATTTCTGAGAAGGTCTTTCGGTTGTGTCCACTCATCGCAATATACTTTACCTTACCCTGTTCCTTTAGTTTTAGTGCGCTTTCAACAACCCTGCCTTTAGGAGGTTTATTGAACCATCCCAGCATCAATGCATCCGCATAGTCGATGTTTAGCTGGCTGAGGCCTTTTTCATGATACCTGGCCATCATCATTCCGAGATGGTCGTAAGTCTGGAATACAATAACTGCTTTTTCCCTGTCAGCTGAGGCGATGTTTTTCAGGGTATCACCAAATTTGGATTTCCTCGGCGAACTCCAGTAAAAATAATTAATTCCTTGTTCATGAAATGCCTTCTCCATGGGTTTACCGCTTATACCGTATCCGGATGCTATTCCCAGCCTGCTCACCTTCAGGCCGCTTCGGCCGAGGACTACATGTTCTCTAAGATTATCTGACATATTTTATCCTATAAAAAAGATTATTGATGGTAGCCTCAGGCTTCAGCCTGCTATTATAATCTGAATCCATTCATAATAAACGCATGCTGTAGCATGCGGCTACATATCGTTTGAGAATAATAAATTTACAATACCTTTGATCAATAATGGATAGACGAATCTAAAGATAATTTAATTGCAATTCGAATGCAAATTAATTCACTCATTTCAAGCTATTTTCGGAGGACTATATCACCAATTCTTATTTTTCGAAACAAATCGTGGCAGTCGGCGTATATGAATATGTTTCGAAAAATAAGAATTGGTCAAAAAAGGAATTTATTATGAAAATACTGACCAGGGTTGAAGAATTTATCTTACTTGCCGTTATGCATTTGAAGGATGATGCATACAGTCTTCCCATTCAGAAGAAAATATCTGAAATATCCGGCGAGAACTGGTCTCTGGGGACGATATATGCCCCTCTCGAAAGACTTGAAAAGAAGAAATATCTTGAATCATACCTGTCAGAAACAACACCGGAAAGAGGGGGACGCCAGAAACGGATTTACAGGGTAACCAGGGATGGTATAAAGAAACTGAAAAAGACACAGGAAGCGCATAATCAGATGTGGGAAGATATAAGTGAACCAGAACTGAAAGTAAAGAGGACATGAAAAGTAAAAAGAAAATTTCCCCTCCAAAAGCCGCTAATTGGATCCTTTCGGGATTCTTCAGTATCAGTGAGAGAGAATTGATCATCAGTGATCTTGAAGAGCAATTCATTGAACTGGCAGGGAATCTGGGTAAGAATAAAGCTGCTCTATGGTACTGGGATCAGGTTTTCAAGGCAGTAAAAGGCAGATTATTCAACAAATTTCTCTGGAGCTTTGAAATGATAAGAAATTATATGAAGATAGCAGTCAGAAATATCTTGAAAAATAAAGCATATTCGTTAATAAATATATCCGGACTTGCCCTTGGATTAGCCAGTTGCGTACTTGTAATGCTTTATATAGATTACGAAAAGTCAACAGATGAATTTCATAAAAACTTCGATACGATTTTTAGAATAGACAGGAAGGAATTATCAAAAAATGGATGGAAACCATGGGTAGATGTGAGCGGACAGACAGGTGAATGGATGGCGCAGGATTATCCTGAAATCAGGGCTTTTACCAGGGTCAAATCACTTCCTTTTTATAATTTCAAGGTAAGTTTCAGGAATAATTATATCAAAGAGAGTCTGATCGAAGCTGTCGATCCATCATACTTCGATATTTTTACATTTCCAATGATCCGGGGGAGCAAAGAAACGGCTCTGGCTGAACCGAACAGCGTTCTGATGACAGAAGATTTTGCGCAAAGGCTTTTTAATAAAGAGGAGCCCATGGGGAAGATTATCACAATTTCATCTGAACAGGAAGACCGGGTAATTGAATATGATCTTAAAGTAACCGGCATTCTTGAAAATATTCCGGAGAATTCCCATAGTTCAGTCACTCTTGTTGTTCCTTTGGAATTTGCAGAACGTGTGTATTTCGAAAACGGAGTCGAAAATGATTTTTACGGCAGTAATGGTTTTGTTACATATGTCCTACTGAATGAACATCGATCAGGTGTTCAGCTGGAAAACAAGATGGATGATTTTGTTTCGAGAAGGTTTGGTGAGGATAAAGTTGGTATAAAGGTGTTTACCCTCAAACATCTCGGGAAAATATACAGCTTTGGGACCACAGAATATAAAATGACAATGTTCTCGATCATAGCCCTAATAATCCTGATGGTTGCTTGTATAAATTATATGAACCTTTCAACGGCCAGATCGTTTTCCAGGGCTAGGGAGATCGGAATAAGAAAGGTTGTCGGCGCGGGAAAACTCCAACTTATAGTCCAATTCATCGGTGAAGCGATTGTCTTCGCCTTTATAGGCCTTGCCGCAGCCTATATCCTGGCACAGGTTCTTCTTCCGGTATTCAACGTAATATTACAAAAAAATATAAGCATTACCTTTGAAAATACTTCTGGGATCCTTTTACAGACTATTATAATGGCTATGGCGGCCGGGATCATATCGGGAATCTATCCTGCAGTATTCCTGTCAAATTTCAAGCCAGTAAAAGCTTTGAAGGGAAACCTTAAAATCGAGCGCAAAAGATTCTCTTTCAGGAATATTCTTGTTGTTTTTCAGTACTCTGTTTCAATATTCTTTATCATCAGTTCCCTGGTAATGAACAAGCAGTTCAATTTTTTTACTACAAAAGAACTCGGTTTCAATACAGATAATATTCTGGTAGTTAAATTAGACAGCGCAAAGCCTCTTGATTTCATGGAGAACCTGAAATCGGGGCTGGTATCAGACAGGGAAATTGAATCAGTTTCTTATGCAACTTCTATCCCGTATGAAAGTTTCAGACGTCTCCCGAAAGATCCCAGGTTGAATGTTAAGAATTTCCTTGCCCGGGCGTATGGTGTACCGATAATTTATTGCGATTCAGATTACCTCAGGATACTGGGAATTGATATTGAAAACGGGAGTGATTTCTCCCCGGGGGAGCCTTCAAATAATTACGGATCACTGGTGATCAATAATGCTGCTTTATATCTTCTCGGAGAAAATGATCCGATAATACCCGGGAGGCAGATCAACCTGAAAATCGAAGAGAACAGGTTCAGAGATTTTATTGTACAGGGAATTACCGGAGATATCTATTTTACAGTTAGGTACTTCGATGTTGAGCCTGTTCTTTTTTCCATCGCATCTCCGGGACAGAAAATCAACTATAATTATATTCTGGTGAAAACAAGGACCGGAATTACCGATGAAGCGGCAGCCATGGTGAACAGAACTATATCCGAGATCTCACCTGAAGCAGTATTTGAATGCTCATTCTTTGATGAAGAAGTCAACGCTACTTATAAAAGGGATAGCAGGTGGAAACAGATATTCGGCATCATTTCAGGCATAGCATTATTTATTACAAGTCTTGGTATGATAGGTATGTCGACATATTCTTGTGAGCAAAGAATAAGTGAAGTTGGAATACGAAAGGTTCTCGGTGGAACAGTTCCGGGAATTATCGGCCTTTTATCGAGACAATTTCTTTTATTGGTTGCAACAGCAAATGTCATAGCAATTCCACTGAGTATATTTTATATGAGGAATTATCTAAACAGTTTTGCCTATCAGACAAATATCGGTATTGAGACCATAGCAACGGGGATCTTTATAAGTATAATTCTAACATTATTCACGATATTTATTCAGATCACGAGAGCAGCCTTTTCAGATCCCGTCAAAACACTCAGGTATGAGTGATTACGCTGAGTAATAATCTCGAATTCAGGCGGTTGAGTGACCGCCTTTTTTATTTTCTGAAATTATCCTGAAACAAAAATAATCAGATTTGTGTATATTAAAGTACAGTAATTCGGTTTTACAGAATAACTAATCTATGAGGCAATTATGAGGTATCTGTCGAGAAAGGAAGAACTGCTATTGCTGACAATCTGGAAGCTTGCAGATAATGCATACGGAGTCACCATACGGGATGAAGTAATGAAAGTTTCCCGACAGCACTGGTCAATAGGTGCGATCTATGATGTGCTGGACAGGCTTAAGGAGAAAGGATATGTAAAACGGTTCATGGGTGATTCAATGAAGGAGCGGGGCGGAAGAAGAAAGAGACTTTACAGTATCACAAAACAGGGTTATAATGCTCTTCAGGAGGTCAAGGAGATCAACAGTGTGATGTGGTCAGAACTACCCGAACCAAAGTTTGACTAAGAAATCAAGAAGATGAGAAAACCACCGCAAATACTTGAATTGATCCTTAAGGGATTTCTAAGGTACGATGACCAGGAAGCCTTTCTGGGAGATTTCGAGGAAAGATACACAGATACGGTAAATGAACGGGGTATATTTGCCGGTATTCTCTGGTATCTTGTTCAAGCGATAATATCTGTTCCAAGGATAATCAAGAATAATTATAAACGAGGGACTGCTATGTTAAAGAATTATCTAAAGATAACTTCCAGAAACATTCTTAAATACAGGTCATTCTCTTTCATTAATATATCGGGATTAGCTCTCGGAATTTCATGCTGCCTGCTTATTTTGATTTACGTTATGGATGAACTGTCATACGACCGTTACCATGAGAAAGCAGAAAATATATACCGGATTGTAACCGAAGGCTTAATATCAGGAACTCCATTAAATGCTGCTACAACACCGGTTCCAGCGGGCCCTGCTATCACAGCTGATTTTCCAGAGGTTCTGGATTACGTAAGGTTTTTTCAGGATGGATGTTCTGTTAAATATGGAGAAAAGATCTTTGATGAGTCTGACTTCTGTTATGCTGATAACTCGGTATTTGACATTTTTTCATTCGAGCTGATCTTAGGGGACAGGGAAACAGCATTGAAAGTACCGTATACACTTGTTATTACTGAAGAAATGGCAGAAAAATATTTTGGAGACAAAGACCCTATCGGCGAATCACTTAGAATTGACAACAACGATGACTATACTGTAACTGGGATCATCAGAAAACCTCCGGTAAACTCTCATTTTTCTTTTGATATACTTGCTTCTTTCGACACTCTGTATGATCTTGGTACTGCAAAAGCCGACTTCTGGGGGCAGATATCGTACTATACTTATATTCTGATTGAGGATGATGCTGATTATTTAGAATTGAATAATAAACTTATCGATGCCAGTAAAAGGAATTACGCAAAATTGATGGAGATGGTACCGGGAGCGGAAGTCAAGAATTATCTCCAGCCTCTAACGAGTATCCATCTCCACTCTAATTTGATGGGTGAGGCTGGTACAAATTCGAGCATCGGTTTTGTATATGCATTTTCTACAATTGCATTTTTTATTCTGGTGATAGCTTGTATCAATTTCATGAACCTGACAACTGCAAGATCCGCAAACAGGGCTAAAGAGATCGGATTAAGAAAGGTAATGGGCGCTTACCGCAGCCAATTGACAAAACAATTTCTCGGCGAGTCAGTGATTTTCAGTCTATTATCAATACCAATTGCATTGCTGATCGTTAATCTTGCCCACCCTTTATTTAATAACCTCACAGGAAAAGAGCTTGAATTCGCCTTTACAGAAATGCCGGGAGTTATAATCGCCCTGGCGGTTATAATATTCTTTGTGGGAGTGATTTCGGGTAGCTATCCTGCAGTTTACCTTTCCGGATTCAAACCTGTAAAGACTATCAAAGGGGAATTGCAGCAGGGGGCGAAACATTCAGTTTTCAGGAATATTCTCGTTGTCTCCCAGCTTACAATATCAGTATTTTTAATCATAGGCTCTTTCATAATTCTTGACCAGCTAAATTATTTAAAGAACAAAGACCTTGGATTTGACAGGGAAAAACTTCTTGTGATGAGATTTCGCGAGGGGACAGATAGGTCAAGGGTTGAATCACTAAAAACTGAGATCAGGAATTTGAGCAGTGTATCAAATGTTTCGGTCTCTTCTGCGATACCGGCTTCAGGTTTTGTGATGATAGACGGATTTTTTCCTGAAGGAGTTTCGGACAATCAGTCCATTCTGATGCAGAGGGTTTTTGTAGATGAGGATTATGTAGATACATTCGGGGTAGAAATAATTCATGGTAGAGGATTTAATACAGAAATGGGCAGTGATTTCGATAATACACTGCTTATAAATGAATTTGCAGTAAAAGATTTTGGATGGGACGAACCTGTCGGTAAGAAAATAGGAGAATTTGCCAGTAGAGAGCTTGACAGAAGAAATCGGGAAGTAATCGGTGTAGTAAAAGATTTTCATGTACTTTCTTTGTATGATGCTATGCAGCCAATGACCATTGCGCTGGACTGGTTTGATATGAGGTATATTACGGCTAAAATTTCAACTGATGATACTCAAGGGCTTTTGAGGAGTATTACAACTATATGGGAAGACATGCTGCCGGACCAGGAGTTCAGAAACTATTTCCTTGATGAGTTTTATAACAGGTCTTATACAAGTGAAGAAAAACTGAGCCGGATCTTCAGAGTATTCACCGGACTATCGGTAATCATCGGCTGCCTTGGTTTATTCGGTCTTGCATCGTTCACTGCTGAGCAGAGGACAAAGGAGATTGGGATCCGCAAGACACTCGGATCTTCGCTGAGCGCAATAATAAATTTATTAGTAAGAGATTATTTAATGCTGGTCATTTTCGCAAATATTATTGCCTGGCCTGCAGGGTATTTTCTGATGAAAACATGGCTGAACAGTTTTCCATATCAGACAAGTATTAACGCCGGTGTATTTATTACAGCGCTGTTGATAACTGCATCCATAGCTATCTTAACCGTAAGTTACCAGACACTTAAAGTGGCTTTCTCCAATCCGGTTAATGCTTTGAGATATGAATGAGTAATACATGATTTTACATAAATGGGGATTTTTGGTGAAAAGATCTTAAACCTTCTACAGGACTATTATACTACCAGGCAAATCTGCTCACGGTAGTTGTATCTATTTTATATAGCTCAGTTAAATCCTGGATACTCACGCTTCTAAACATGATCGCGAAACATTGTTACGATAAAATCGTATCAATTTATATACGATAAAATCGTAGTAAAGTAAAGGAGACAATTTTGAAAAAACTTACAATTAATGAAGAAATCTTTCTGATCGCCATCTGGCATTTGGGGGAGGAAGCCTATGGAGTAAATATCAGAAAGAAGATTAATGAATTGGAAGGTACTAATATCCTGTTCGGGACATTGTATAATACGCTGGATTACCTGGTGAAAAAAGGGTATGTAAATACACGAAAGGGCGAAATCACTCCTCAAAGAGGCGGTAATAACAAAGTGTATTATTCTTTGACCGAAGAAGGGATTAAAGCACTTCAGCGTGCACGCGAACTGCAAGAGAGACTTTGGGAAGGAATACCGGAATATGCATTCAGGAAATAGAATATTGAAATGAACCGAAAATTTAGAAAACCGCCATTGTTTGCCAGGTTACTCCTAAAGCACCTGACCGAGTATCAGGAGAGATATTCCATGGCTGGAGATATGGAGGAAGCTTATTACGAGATCTATGAAGATATCGGTTATCTTCGAGCTGCTTTTTGGTTCTGGTATCAGACTCTATTCTGTACAAAGAAATACACAGGTTATCTTTATCACAGGAGTGTCGCAATGTTCAAAAACTACTTTAAAATCGCTTTTAGAAACCTGAAAAGGTATAAAGGATATTCTGCAATCAATATTTCAGGGCTCGCAGCCGGGATAGCTTGTTGCCTTTTAATTTTGCTTTGGGTACAGGATGAGTTGAGTTTTGACAGGTTTCATGAAAACTATGATAATATTTACAGAACGGGAGTCGATATACCGGATTACGGATTCTTCGAGATAAGCACATCTCCTTTCGGTCCGGCAATAAAAAAGGAGATCCCCGGAGTTATTGAATATGTAAGGTTTTCTCCACAAACCCGGAAGGTCTTTAAATTTGGTGAGAAAGCATTTTATGAAAGTGGCGGGATCATTGCCGATCCCTCATTATTCAAAGTATTCACTTTCAGCTTCAAACTTGGTGATCCCGAAACAGCATTTACAGATCCGTACAACATAGTGATCACCGAAGAATTCAGTGAGAAATATTTCGGAAATGAAAATCCGATTGGTAAAGTCATGTATATGGACGGACGGCAGGTGACGGTAACAGGAATGATCGAGAATTTCCCGGAAAACTCGCACATCAACTTTGATTTCATGAGCTCATACGAATTCATATCCAGGCTTTCGCACCGCGGCAGAGGATGGAGATCGTTTAATTTCATCACTTATGTACATCTGCAGCCGGGAGTGGATATTGCTGATCTTGAAAACAAAATGACCGAACTTGCTGCAAAGAACAACTGCAGCCAGGTAACCGGATTGAAATGGCGTATATCATTACAGAAGTTTTCAGATGCCTATCTTTATACTCATATAGCATTCGGCAATGGCAGGAAAGGTAATGCGAAGATAGTGTATATATTCTCGGTTATCGGTTTTTTCATACTGGTTATAGCTTGTGTGAACTTCATGAATCTCTCCACAGCACGTTCTGCCTGCAGAGCGAGAGAGGTGGGTATGAGAAAAACTGTAGGCGCTGTCCGGCAGCAGATAATAAGACAATTCTTCGGAGAATCTTTTTTTATGGTTATTCTATCATCAACGATCGCTATACTGATCCTTTACACTTCAATACCATTCTTCAACGATCTTATCGGCAAACAACTCTCTATCAATTTATTGAATTTATCCCAGGTTTCAGGAATTGCATCGATAATACTTGTAACGGGATTACTGTCCGGATGTTATCCGGCCCTTTATCTTTCAAAATTTACACCGGTTTATACTATAAAAGGAAGAGGAAGTAGTAAAGGAAAATTCTTTAGAAAATTCCTTGTAGTGTTCCAATTCTCATTTACAATTATTCTTGTAATAGGCATGGTTGTGATTTATAGACAACTGGATTATATCCGCACTAAAGAGCTGGGTTTCAACAAGGATAATATCGTTTATATTCCTCTCAAAGAAAACATAGGATCGAAGTTCGAGACGTTCAAGTCTGAAATAATGAAAGATCCCTCGATCATTTCTGTTGGAGCACAGGGGTATCTCTCAGCAACACAGCTTAACAGAACTAATAATTATGATTGGGAAGGTAGACCTCCGGATTACCGGATAGATATGTTTTTAAACTCATTTGATCACGGATTTCTTGAAACTATGGGTATAGAATTAGCACAGGGAAGCAACTTCAGAAAGAATTCAATAGGTGATGTAAAATATGAATTTATCCTGAACGAAGAGGCTGTCAGAAAAATGGGAATAGAATCCCCCATTGGAAAAAGATTCTCGGCTCCCAATTATGAGGGTATAATAATCGGAGTTATCAAGGATGTCCACTTAAAGTCTCTATATGAAAAGATTCATGCTCATGTTTTTGTTTCTCTCAATGATTATTCATTGGTTCCGGATTATGGTGTGGCGCTGATTAAGATAGACGGCCAGAAAATGAGACCTGCTTTAAACACAATTGAAAGCGTATGGAGTGAGATAAATCCTGTATCGCCTTTTGAATATTCTTTTCTTGATGAAACTTACAATTCTTTATATGAAATTGAGCATGACCGTGGCATGATAATTAACGCTTTTACTTTTATCGCCGTATTTATTTCAGCGCTTGGGCTTTTCGGTTTATCATCTTTCTTAATTGAACAGAGAACAAAAGAAATCGGTATCCGGAAAGCATTGGGATCATCTGTTTCGAGTATAATCATACACCTGAACAAAGACTTTGTCAAATGGATTCTTTTAGCTAATATAATCTCCTGGCCTTCAGGATATTTCATTATGAACAAGTATCTGGAGCAATATGCATACAAGATCGATGTTGGTATAAGCACTTTTGTCTTTTCGGGGATGGTCGCACTGCTAATAGCATTCATAACCGTAAGTTATCAGTCGATCAGATCGGCGAATGCCGAACCTGTGGACTCATTAAGATATGAATAAAATTAAATAATTATAGTATCAAAAAATAAATCCGGGCTGTATGGAAGTCCGGGTTTTTTTGTTTATCGGAAAAAAATTGCGGAACATTTTTTCTGATATTCAGTAAATATATATATCCTGAAATTCAGAAGAAACTATATCGAGGTCTAAATATGAAATTACTGACAAAAACAGAAGAGATCCTTCTGCTGGCGATCTGGAAATTAAATGATGAAGCTTATGGAGTTAAAGTCAGGGAAAAGGTTATGGATATGACCGGAAAACTCTTCACATACGGCAACCTGTACTGTACCCTTGACCAGCTGACCGGTAAAGGATTCGTAATGAAATATAAGGGGGAACCCACTCCTGAAAGAGGTGGAAGGGCAAAGACTTTCTATAAGCTGTCTGAAAAAGGATTAACAGCTTTACAGGAAGCCTTTGAAATAAACCAGTCGGTATGGGATGGAGTATCATTGTATTCCTTTACCAGAAATTAAAATGTTCATTAGAAAAATATCAAAACCTCCTTTTCTGGCAAAAATCATACTGAGATTGTCAGCGCGAACAGATGATGAATTATCTCTAATTGGAGATTTTGAAGAGGAATATAACAGGCGATCTGATGAAGACGGAGCATTTTACGCCTGGATTTGGTATTGGCTCAACACTTTATTATCAGTCCCGAAATTCCTGAGATACTCACTATACCGGAGCACAGCAATGTTGAGAAACTATATAAAGATCGCTTTAAGAAATATCAGCAGGCACAAAGGATTTTCACTTATAAATATTTTCGGGCTTTCAGTTGGAATGGCATGCTGTATGGTGATCTTCCTATATGTCGTAAGTGAATTGAATTATGATAAACATCATGATGGCTATGAACGGATATTCAGGATAGGGGAACACAGGATAGTACCAGTGGGAGAATTCCGGTCACCCCTGGTAAGCCTGGCAGTGGCCCCGGCAATGCAGAGAGATTTTCCACAGATAGAATACATTGCTTCAATTGTTCATTTAAGTAATGGGCTTGTTGCAAAAGATGAATTGCAGCTGTACGAAGACAGAATCTTTTACGCCGGCCAGAGTTTATTCAACATTTTTAAGGTAGATTTTCTCTACGGCGATCCGGAGAATACATTGGAACGGCCCCTGACGGCGGTGATAACAAGACAAATGGCAGAAAAATATTTTGGTGAGGTAAATGCATTAGGCAAGATAATTCAAATAAAAGATCCCAGATTTCTCCGACGCGGTCAGTCTGAACCGGAACCTGTAGACTATGAGATTACCGGGATAATTGAAGATCTTCCCTCTAATACACATTTCAAATTCGATATTATTGCTTCAGATGCAGTATACCGGGGAACAAAGTACACTGAAGAATGGGATAATCATTCGGCATATACATACGTTAAACTCAGGCAGGGAGTAGATCCGTCAGAATTCGAAGAACAGATCAGGATGCTTGCCTACAAATATTATGGAGATGCGCTAAACAGGTTCGGCCAGAAACGTTATTATTTCATTCAGGCTGTAACCGATATTCATTTTCATTCAAACCTTCAGGGTGCCAGCCTGCAAACGCTCCAGGGAGAACTGGAACCACCCGGAAACTTGATGTATATATACGTCTACTCTGCTGTGGGTTTTCTGATCCTGCTGATAGGGTGTATGAATTTCATGAATCTTTCCAATGCCCGTTCCATTTACCGAGCGAAAGAAGTAGGATTGAGAAAGGTTGTAGGAGCTAAAAGATCTCAATTAATCAGACAATTTCTTGGTGAGTCTCTAATTATAACACTGCTTTCGCTGGCAGCGGGGATCTTTTTAGTCCAGGCACTTCTTCCCTTGTTTAACCAGATGGCTGGTACAAATTTACAATTCGAGGGATTATTGCAGCCTTCAGTTCTTTTTGCAGTTGCCGGATTAGTGGTATTTGTCGGCATTTTTGCAGGAGGATATCCGGCATTTGTGCTGACTGCATTTAAGCCTAATATTATGCTGAAAGGATCAGTTGGAGCAGGGAATAGGGGATCAATGATCTTAAAGATCCTTGTACTTGGACAGTTTGTGATATCGATATTCTTTACCATTACAACTGTAACGGTCTATCAGCAGCTGAACTTCATGAAGGGTCAAAAACTCGGATTCGAAAAGAACTGCAAACTGGTGATACCATTCAGGGGAAACCGGAATATCAGGAAAAATATAGAGAATCTGAAAAATGAATTTTTCGAATACAGCGGGGTTACAGATGTTACTGTTTCTTCAACAGTCCCCGGTAGGTTCGTGATGACAAACTGGGTAAGATTTCCCCGGGAAACCGCTTTTGAAAACAGAACTGTTAATTTTCTCGCTTGTGATGATAATTTTTTTGAGGTTTTCAGGATCGAGACTATTGCCGGCAGGCCTTTTCAGCAAGGTAGAAATGATAAGAATGATTCTTTTGTAATTAATGAATCTGCGGCAAAGATTCTGGGATTCACATCTCCGCATGAAGCTGTTGGTAAAAGAATCACTGAAGCCTTCTCTCAGCATGAAAAGACCATTGTAGGGGTTACAAGGGATTTTCATTTCAGGGGGATGCAGAATGTTGTCGAACCGCTCGTGATGGAATATTCAGGATTGTCTTTTCTTTATAATAACCTTTCGTTAACATTGATTCCTGATAAGTTGAATGATACAGTTAATATTGTAAAAACAAAATGGGAAGAGATATATCCGGGTATCCCTTATGAGGGATTTTTCCTTGATGAAGATTTTGATATGCAGTACAGGACCGAAGGGCAAGTTGCAGAAATCCTGGGATTGATATCCATTCTGGGATTGATAATAGCTTGTCTCGGTCTGTTTGGCGTTACATCTTTCATTGTGAGACAGAAGTACAGGGAGATCGGGATCAGGAAAGTACTGGGAGCTACAGTTATACATATCATGAAGTTGATTTCAGCAGAATTCATAATACTTGTCATAATCGCGATAATTATATCAGTCCCGGCAGCATATTATGTAATGAATAAATGGCTGCAGGAATTCGCATACCGGATCAGCCCGGGAATTACCACGTTTGGAATTGCGGGATTTGTGGCTCTGTCACTGTCTGCATTTACTGTAAATATCAAAGTATTAAGGGCAGCGCAATTCGATCCGGTTGAGTCAATTCGTCATGAATAGTATCTAATAAATTTTGACATAATTTATTTTGGCTTCATAAATAATGAAAAGAAATGAATACAGGCCTCCCATTGTTGCCGAAATACTTCTAAAATTTTTGGCAAAACACGAAGACGAAATATCTCTGATCGGTGATTTCGAGGAAGAATTTGTCTGTTATTGGCAGAACAGCGGATCGTTCAAGGCGAGATTATGGTATTGGATGAACACGTTTAATTCAATACCGAAATTTACAAAACATGCTTTAAGGAGAGGATTTACAATGCTGAAGAATTATTTCAAGATAGCCGGTAGAAACCTGGTACGGCATAAAGGGATCTCTTTAATAAATCTTTCTGGACTTTCTATCGGGATGGCCTGTTGTATTTTGATATTACTTTATTTACAGTATGAATTGAGCTATGAGAAATTTAATAAGAACTCGGAAAATATATACAGGTTATGTGTAGAATTCAACGGGAGTCCCATTCCTGTTACCGGTCCTTCTTTTGGACCGGCAATTGAGAATGATTATCCGGAGGTAGTTAAGGCCGTAAGGATTTATCCAATGTCCACAATGGCGCCTCGAGTCCCTGTGAAATATGATAATCGACAATTCTACGAAGAAAATATATACTACGCCGATGATTCTGTGTTTGAAGTGTTTACATTCGAAATGATTTCCGGAGATCCGGCAGACGCGCTGACAAGGTCTAATACTATTGTCATTACTAAAACTTCTGCAGAAAAGTATTTTGGTGAAATTGATCCTTTAGGTAAGATTCTGAAACTCAATACAAACGAGTATACTGTCACAGGTGTGATCGAAGATGTGAAGCTGAACTCTCATTTGAAATTTGACATGCTTTGCTCATTTCAAACACTTTATGATCAGAGAGGGTATGACCAGATGGGATCATGGCAGACAGCTCTTGATTATTATACCTATATAATGCTGTCGGAAGATGCTGATCAAATGGAACTTGAAAATAAGCTTCCGGGATTGATCGAAAAAAATATGAATACAGAGACTAATTCGACAGGTATTTCAGTAAGACTCTTCTTGCAGCCGCTTGAAAGTATCCATCTTCATTCGAAAATGAAATATGAGATATCTGCAAACAGTGATATAACATATATATACATCTTTTCAGTTATCGCTCTTTTCGTTCTGCTTATAGCCTGCATAAATTTCATGAACCTGGCAACAGCCCGGGCTTCCGTAAGGGCTAAAGAGGTAGGACTGAGAAAAGTAATGGGTGCATACAGGCAAAGCCTGATCAGGCAGTTTATCGGAGAGTCTATAGTCTTCAGTGTATTTGCCATTGTATTAGCACTACTGATAGTAAAGTTATCTCTACCGGTATTTACCTCAATTACCGGGACTGATCTTTCAATAGATTATGATTCCATGCCCTGGTTGATTCCGGGTTTACTATTCATATCTTTAATTGCAGGGGTAGCAGCAGGCAGCTATCCGGCATTTTTCCTTTCAGGATTTCAACCTGTGAAGATCATTAAAGGGAGTATATACGGAAATAAAAAAGGTGTAAATTTCCGAAGCTTACTCGTTGTGATACAATTCTCGATCTCTATTGCGTTAATAACCGGCACGAGTATTATATATAAACAGCTTAATTTTATGAAAACAAAAAATCCTGGTTTCGAGAAAGAACATGTAATAGTACTACCCTTAACAGACAGATCGGTTATCCGATCTCTGGATATGCTGAAGGAAGAATTCAAAAGTTTTTCCGGGATCACTGAAGTTTCAGCGTCTCTTAAATCTCCGGGTGAAGAACCGGGAGCGTTCTATTATATACCGGAGGGAATATCAGGTGATAAACCAGTCCTTATGCAGTATATCAATGTTGACGATGAATATATAAAGACAATGGATATCTCGATACTCGCGGGCAGGAGCTTCTCAAATGAAATGAGGACAGACGCTTATTCCTCAGTTATTATAAACGAGACAGCGGCTAAAAGTTTAGGCTGGGTGGGAACTACGGGTAATTATGAAGGGTGCATCGGAAAAACAATAAGGGGAATGGGCGGAGTGAGAGAAGTTATCGGCGTAATAAGCGATTTCCATTTGCAGTCGGTCCACAAAGCTATTGTACCTCTATTCGTTGACTACATACCGGGGTATTATAATACTTTGAGTTTAAAAGTGAATCCCGAAGGACTGCCGAATACAATAAACTCCCTCAGAAAGAAATGGAAGGAGGTAGTTCCCGGCAGCCCGTTCGACTTTCATTTTCTTGACGAATCTTATGACAAACAGTTCAGAGCGGATGAAAAACTGAGCGAAATCTTCTCGTATTTTTCAATCCTCGCAATATTCATTGCCTGCCTCGGATTATTTGGTATGGCGGCATTTTCTGCGGAACAGAGAGTAAAGGAGATCGGAATCAGGAAGGTACTGGGAGCGGCTTCAAAAGGTATAATCTTCCTCATCGGCAGGGATATGATGAAGCTGATACTCATTTCAAATGCTGCAGCGTGGCCGATTGTATATTTTGCATCCAGCTATTGGCTCAAAAGTTTTGCGTATCATACCGATATAGAACCTCAAACCTTCATATATTCATCATTACTTGTATTCCTGATCGGAATTATAACTATATCGTATCAATCAATTAAAGCTGCCTCGGCTGATCCAGTCGAAAGTCTCAAAAAAGAATAACAGACTAAGAATAGAATTGTAATATCTTTGGGAGTATTGCATCGTTACCCTTAAAGGAGAAAAAAATGAAGAAACCGATTACACTTTTTCTGCCAGTAATTGTTTTTGGATTTATGGCATTCAGCTTTAACACCAGTGATAGCGGTGATCTTAAATTTCCCCGGGCCATGCTGAATATACTCTTAATTACGATTTGAGTAAAGGCCAGAAATTTATACTTGAAGGGAAAGATGAATTCAGAAGAACTTCTTATCTGCCGAATGGTGATCAGACGGGTAACGCGATAGATGATGAATGTGAAGCTGAATTTACAGTCGTTTCTGTAAATGGAGCAGGATATGTTCTTGAAATGGAGTTTAAAAGGATGTTCAGGCTTTCAATTAATCCCGGTGGCAGGTTTCGCCATGACCACCCCAACCTGATAGGCTCAAAGATCAGGATGAGACTATCAAAAGATGGTGTATTATCAGGCTTTGAGGAACTCGATGACCTTCCGGAAATGACAAGTATCATACGGAGGACGGCAGCTGCTGAGTACATTCACAGAGCAGCAACGATTTTCCCGAAGCTCCCGGAGAAACCAGTGGGAATTGGCGGTACCTGGACATATACTTTGAATGCTGCAAGGCCATATATATTTCTGGATGTTGATGAGGAGATAAAGACAGTTTATACATATACCGTTGTCGAAGAAACAAAAATGAACGGACTAAACTGCCTGAAAATAGAAATGACTTATAAACAGGAAGCAAGGGTCGAAGGGGAGAGAAGAGGACAGCCGTTTTCCGAAAACATAGAAGGCAGAGGAAAAGAGATCCTTTATTTTGCATTTGAGCAAGGTATGTTCATCAGCAGAAAGGGCACTTTTGAGATGACCGCAGAAGCTGGAAGAGCAATAAGAGAAGACGAGGTCAGTTACGAGATCACTGCAAAAATCAAATACTGAATGAACGCTGCTATACCGGTGTAGCGCCATGTATTCAGATCGAAGAAGGCATATTCATTTATAAAAGATAAAGAACTTTATTTCATGCAGACCGTATAATGCATAAATCATTTGTTAACAATCAAAAAAAATGTTTTTTTGAAGCACAACTTTCGTTATATTATCTGCTTATTGTATCTGAATGAATCCGGAATTTACTGAATGAAGAAACAGTTATTAATTATCTTTTTTTGCTTCACTGTCTTGCTTTTTGAGCAGTTTTTAGACTCCCCGCCGGATAATGCTGTTCTTTTACCGGGAAAGTCTCCTGAAGAGATAACAGCCCGTACCGATTCTTTGACAAATCTTTTTTATAGGGAAGCCTCGGAAGAAGTTGACAGGTTGTTCGATAATATGTTTTACGGGAGGCGTCCGGGAGCGTCGCTCATGATCATTCAGAACGGTGTTGTCATCCATAAGAATGCTTATGGATATTCTAATATCAGGTCACGTACAAAGAACAATACCGAAACCAAATTCAATCTTGCATCGATCTCAAAACAGTTTACTTCTATGGGGATAATGATGCTGAGAGATGAAGGCAAACTCTCCTTTGGTGATAAGATAACAGAATATTTTGATGGCCTGCCTGTCAGGTGGCACAGTATTACTATCAAACATCTTCTTACTCATACATCCGGAATCCCCGACAGATTTTACGTGATCGGATATGCAGAGGGCTGGAGTAATAAACAGATACTGGACAGACTAGTGAAAAATGGTGTTCTGGATTTTTCACCGGGACGGAGATTTAAATACAGTAATTCCGGTTACAATCTTCTTTCAATGATCATTGAAAAGGTCTCTGGGAAGTCATATCGCCGATTTCTGGATGAAAATGTATTTGATAAACTCAATATGAGTGATACTATTGTCTTTGATGAAACCAAACCTGATATGGATAACAGGGCGATAGCATATGCTCGAACACGAAGGGGGTACCGGTCTAATGATTTCATGCTGACGACAACGGGTTCAAGCGGGATATTTTCAAGCGTAGAGGATCTGTATAAATGGGACCAGGCACTTTATACTGAAGATCTGATAAGTACAACTACCCTGGATGAGGCATTTTATCCGCATCAGCGTTCCTGGAGCAGGGAATATTACGGTTACGGCTGGAGGATCAGACAGCAGAACGGGATAAAGGCAGTCTATCATACAGGTACACTCGGAGGAAGCAGTAACATATATATAAGAATACCTGGTGAAAACTTTTCGATAATGATCCTGTCAAATTCCGGTTACAGATCTAGGTATCAGCTTGTCCGTAAAATACTTGATATTTACCTTCCTCACATAGCAGAAGACCTGCAGTTTTAAAAATTCACTAACGAAAATACATACTGTTTGAATAATTCAAACAATATTGTTTGAACATTTCAAACAAATATTCGTATATTGTTGCATGAGTCTTTTGTCATCTATTGAATTTCAGATTTTGGAGAATGTATAATGAAATCATTAACTCTGCAGGAGCAGTACATATTGCTGTCTGTGTACATGCTTAAAGACCATGCATACCTCGCAACGATACGTGAGTATATCCTCGAAAATACTGGAAAAGATCTTTCGATCGGAACTGTTTATGTTCCCCTGGACAGGCTGAGGAAGATGGGATATCTCAAGACAGAGATCAGTGCTCCATCACCAAAAGTCGGAGGAAGATCGATAAAATTCTACCAAATTACTGACGAGGGTATAAAAGCGCTGCATGAAGTAAAAAAGATCAATGATACGATGTGGCTGGGATTTTCAGAAGGGGCTGTAATTAAATGAACGGGATCAAAAAAAAGTTCGATCCTCCCGCTTTAGGAATGATGATCCTGAATCAGCTGATTCCGGATTACGATTATAATTATGTTATAGGTTATTATGAACAGGGATATGCTGATCTCGTTGCATCAGGTAACAGGTTTATAGCATGGTTGTGGTTCTGGTCGCAGGTCTTAAGATCAACACCTGTCCTTCTTTTGAACAAATCAAACTGGAGTCTGGAAATGTTCAGAAACTATCTAAAAATCGCAATAAGAAATATTTTGAAGAACCGGCTTTACAGCAGCCTGAATATTGCGGGTTTAGCGCTCGGAATATCATGCAGTCTTCTGATGATATTTCATGTAAAGGATGAAATAAGCTATGAGAGCAATTTCCCGAAAGCAGAAAGGATTTACAGGGTTATCAGAGACTTTTCACCCGGAGGAGGATCGACATGGGCAGCAACATCCATCCCATTGGCCATTGAGCTCAAAAACAGGATCCCGGAAGTTGAACATTCATGCAGGTTCAGGTGGGCTTACCCACAGGTATTGAGTTATACTCCTGAAGGCGGGATACCACGGCAGTTTGAAGAAACAAAAGGATATTTTGTCGACTCAACTGCTGTGAATATGTTCGATCTTGAGTTTTTAAATGGGGATCCGGGTACAGCACTGGACCGTATTTATAGTATTGTAATTACCGAAAGTATGGCGAAAAGATATTTCGGTGAAGAAGATCCAATGGAGAAAAACCTGTTAATAAGTGATTTTCGCAATCCATGTATTGTAAAGGGTGTAATAAAGGATATGCCTTTTAATACACATCTTCAGTTTGATTATCTGATTTCATTTTCAACCTTTAACCTTTTTATGGGACCAAGGGGCCGCGCTAATAAATACTGGTCGGCACTGTATAGCTATATATTAATCGGTGAAAACCATACGAAAGAAGATGTCGAAGTGAAAATGGAAGAATTCACTGTTGATTTCAGATTGAGTATTGATGGCTCCAGGGAGGAAGTCCTGAATAATGTTATGTACAAACTTCAACCTGTCAGAGATATACATCTACATTCAAATCTGGAAAAAGAGATGAGTGTTAATAGTAGTGTTATATATGTATATATCTTTTCTGTCGTGGCCGTTTTCCTCTTAATAATTGCAGGAGTTAATTTTATTAATATAACGAATGCGACTGCATTGAAGCGGTTAAGAGAGATCGGAGTCAGGAAAGTCCTTGGAGCAAGGAAAAACCAGCTTATCGGTCAATTTCTCGGTGAAGCATATTTACTGACAGTTGTGGGCGGCATGCTTGGAATCTTGATTCTATGGATGTTTATACCTTATTATCAGAGTATTTCCGGAAGAGAGATCGATTTTATGAAGCTTCTGGGTATTGAAAATATTCTGATGATTACCAGTATAGTAGTGCTTCTCGGCACATTCGCAGGAGTCTATCCTGCGTTTTTTGTATCAAGGTTCCAGTCGGTAGATGCATTCAAAGGGCTGAAGAATCCGAGATCATCGGCTAACACCATAAGAAGGGGACTCCTTGTCTTTCAGTTCGCTATCTCAATTTTCATGATTTTTGGTACTATGATTACGGTTAACCAGATGGATCATTTCAGATCAAAAGATCTGGGTTTTAATAAGGAGAGGGTAGTTGCTGTAAGCTTATTTGGTGAGTTATCCCGGAGTGTCGTCAGAAACATGGATCTGTTAAAATCTGAGCTAACATCTTATCATGGGATTGAAAGTATCGCCACCTCCTCAACAATGCCCGGTAAAAGGTTTGGGTGGGAAGGTATAATCCCGGTAAATGTAATTGATGGCAGAAATAATTACAGCGCCAGATTCATGAGAAGTGATGAAGGATTCGTGAAAACTTTTGATATCGAGATAACTGAAGGAAGGGATTTCAGACAGATGGCTGATCCGGAGAATAATATTGCGTTTCTGGTGAATGAAGCTTTCGTAGCAGTGTATGAACTTCAGAATCCTGTCGGTACTATATGCAGAGAGATGAATTCAAGGCTGACAGGGGAGATAGTAGGAGTGATGAAAGATTTCAATTATGCTTCTCTGCATAATGCGATCGATCCACTTGTAATAGCATACAGACCTCAGCAGGCAAATTATCTCATGGTTAAGATTTCCGGTAACGATGTGCGCGGAGAAATTGAATTTATTCAGGAAAAAATAAATAGCATTGCACCGGGACAGCTGTTTTCATACTCATTCGTTGTTGATGTATGGTCTGATCTATACAGGACGGAGGATATAATGAGTTCTATTTTCAAAGTTTTTTCAATCCTCGCTATTATTATTTCCTGTCTGGGATTATTCGGATTATCGACCTATACAGCAGAGCTGAGAACGAAGGAAATGGGTG
>JANQEH010000099.1 GCA_028278455.1 bacterium | reverse complement strand
GTGATGCCGGATATGTCGATGATGAGGGTGTTGCAAGGCTGAATGTGCTTGAATTTCAACGTCAGATCAGAACATGCCCAAAACCGGTGATCGCCATGGTTGCCGGGTATGCCATCGGCGGAGGACATGTTCTACATGTTATGTGTGACCTGACCATCGCCGCAGATAATGCTATATTCGGACAGACAGGACCGAAAGTAGGTTCTTTCGACGGTGGTTACGGCTCGAGTTATCTTGCTCGAATGGTTGGGCAGAAGAAAGCACGGGAGATATGGTTTCTCTGCAGACAGTATAACGCCCGGCAGGCGCTTGATATGGGGCTGGTAAACACAGTTGTCCCCCTGGAAAAGCTCGAGGAGGAAACCGTAAACTGGTGCAGAGAGATACTCGCCAATTCCCCAATGGCTTTAAGATGCCTGAAAGCAGCATTGAATGCGGATTGCGACGGTCAGGCAGGTATTCAGGAACTGGCTGGATGCTCAACACTGCTTTATTATATGTCTGAGGAAGCCCAGGAGGGCAAGAATGCTTTCATAGAGAAAAGAAAACCTGAATTTTCTAAGTTTAAAAGACACCCTTAATAAGCAATAATGGCTTCAAGTGGAATTAAAATCTGGCTGCTTGCTGCTCGGCCCAAAACACTATGGGCGGCTATATCTCCGGTCCTGATCGGGACGGCCTTTGCCGTTGATGACGGCAGATTTCATGCTCTTTCTGCATTCCTGGCGCTGTTCGGCGCTGCTATGATCCAGATCGGGACAAACTTTGCCAATGACTATCATGACTTTAAAAAGGGTGCGGATACTAAAGAAAGAAAAGGCCCTGTCAGGGTGACTCAGGCAGGCTTGATCAGACCGGTGACGGTTAAAAAAGCATATATGCTTGTTTTTATTCTTGCATTCTTATCAGGTATCTACCTGATATATAGGGGGGGGATCCCCATATTGACGATAGGACTGTTATCGATTCTCTTTGGAATACTGTATACAGCGGGACCATTTCCCCTGGGATATAACGGCCTGGGTGAGATTTTTGTTCTTGTTTTCTTCGGCCCTGTAGCTGTTGGAGGAACATATTATGTCCAGGCCCTTGAAATCACAAGTGAGATCCTCATAATTGGGCTTGCTCCCGGTCTTTTTTCAACTGCGATCCTGACAGTAAATAATCTTAGGGATATTGAGACCGATACAAAAACAGGAAAGAAAACCCTGGCTGTCAGGTTTGGGGTGAAATTCGCAAAAGTTGAATACATGCTGACATTGTTAGCAGCATTGCTTTTACCGGCAATCCTGTTTTTATTCTCGGGAAGCAGTAATTATACTTTGATTTCATCAGTAGTATTGATCCCTGCGATAGCGGTTATCAGGACTGTATTCAGGGAAAACGATGGAGTTATCCTTAATAATGTATTGGCATATACAGGAAAACTCCTGCTTCTGTTCAGTATAATATTCTCCCTAACTTTGCAGTTATAACAGATCTCTTAATGAAAGCAAACCAAAAAAACTTCTTACTGGAGGAATCCGCAGAAAAATTCGGAAGTTCAACTGCCATTCGGACTTCGGAAACGGTAATCAGCTATTCAGATCTTTACCTGCTTACCAGAAATATATCGGATGCATTACTAAGAACCGGATTTTCCAAAGGTGAGAGGATTGCTATATTAAGTGAGAATAGTATCGAATATATTCTTATGTTGTTTGCTGTTTTTCGGATTGGTGGAATAGCTGTTCCAGTGAATGTTCATCAATCTGAAATCAGCCAAATTGACGTCTTAAAAGATATCAAATGTGATAGACTGATTGTATCTGACAGATATATTTCCCCTGGTTACTCAAAATATATTAAGGTATATAATACCAGTGAGATTGCGGGGAAAAACAAAGTTGATGAGACACAAACAGAAAAATATTTTGATCATGCTCAGGATAATGATGCGACCATATTTCTGACATCGGGAAGTACTTCAAACCCAAAGGCAGTCCTCCATACTCTCGAAAGTCATATACAAAGTTCATTAAGCTCAAACAGGAATATACACTTTAATCCCGGGGATACATGGCTGTTGTCACTGCCATTATACCATGTAGGCGGAATGTCGATCATATTCAGAGCGGTAACAGGAGGTGGTACTGTGGTCGTTCAGGATCCGGGTGAGGATCCGGCAGACTCTATCGACAAGCATGTAATTTCACATATATCTCTTGTCCCGACTCAATTATACAGATTACTCGGCCGCAAAAAAAATATACCAATTCTTAGAAAAATGAAGGCGATAGTTCTTGGCGGGGGAGCAATCCCGGAGCATCTAATTAATTCGATACTGGAATTTGATCTTCCCGTTTATGCCAGTTACGGATCAACAGAAATGGCGTCACAGGTTGCAACTTCGAGAATTACAACTGAATGGGGTGAGAAAAGTGGCGGGATCAAAGTTCTGGATCACTGTCGGATTAAGATTGCAGACGATGGAGAGATTCTTATCAAAAGTGTTTCGTTATTAAAAGGGTATATCATAGAAGGGAAGTTGGAAAGCGCAGTTGATGATGACGGCTGGTATCATAGCGGTGATGCCGGTTCGATCGATGATACGGGAAAACTGAGATACTCCTGCAGGATAGATAATATGTTCATATCGGGAGGTGAAAATATTTATCCGGAAAATATTGAAAGAGAATTATGCAGGTTTAAAGGTATAATCGAAGCAGTGGCAGTTCCTATACCGGATGTAGAGTACGGATATAGAGCTGCAGCTTTTGTGAAAATTGAAGAAGGAATGAGAATAATACATGAAGAATTAAAAACCTTTCTGAGAGAGAGTCTTCCCGGTTTAATGGTGCCTGAATTTTTCTTTAATTTACCAAATGACTATAAAACCGGAATTAAACCTGACAGAAAGAAACTAAAGAAAATAGCCGCAGATATTATTGGAAAGCGATAAGTTTTGACTTCAGACTATCGGGTATCGGTATTTTTGCCCGGGTTTGCTTGCTGATGCATGCATGTACAGTCCGTGCATTGGCTGCAAGTATTTTGTTATGCTCAATAGTAAAGTCATATTTAAGGCAGAATGAGCTTTCTCCAATATTCTCGACAAATACACTTATTATTACTGAATCACCCTGGACTAACGTGGACCGGTAATCTGCTTCTGCATGGACGATAGGGATTAGATAATCATTTTTCCTTATGGCTTCATTCAGGTTGATCCCAATCTCTTCCAGAAGTTCCTCATAGGCTTCATGAGCTTTCACTAATATATTACTGAAAAATATAATTCCTGCTGCATCTGTATCTTTCAGCGTGATCTTTGATCTTACCTTGAACATATCTAAGGATTCCTCTAAAATAGAATAAAAAGACCGGATGATAACATTAAATAAATGCATCATCCGGTCCGATAAGATTTATTTACTGATTCCTTATTCGTTTTCTTTTATCGCCTCGATCATATCCACAAATGCCTGCTTTCCGTCATTGAAGAACATTAATGCATTATCAGCGGCAAAAAGCGGGTTAGGTATACCGGCAAATCCCGGACTCAGACTCCTTTTTACCACTACAACCGTACGTGCTTTATCTACGTCGATAATCGGCATACCTGCGATCGGAGAATTGGGATCGGTGCGGGCAACAGGATTGACAACATCGTTAGCGCCAACAACAATAGCGACGTCGCACTGCTCCATTGTAGGATTAATAGTATCCATCTCAATCAGCTTTTCATAAGGTACATTCGCCTCGGCGAGTAGAACATTCATGTGGCCAGGCATACGTCCTGCAACAGGATGAACAGCGTATTCAACATTTATATCTTTAGATTCCAGCAGATTTGCCAGGTCACGTACTGCATGCTGAGCCTGTGATACTGCCATTCCGTAACCCGGAACTATAACTACACGTTGAGCGCCGTCGAAAAGCATTGCAATCTCTTCTCCGGAAGTCGATGTAACCTTACCTGCATATACTTCATCGGCTGTGGCTGAGCCTTCTGCCGCTTCTAGTACACCAAAAAGGACATGTGCCAGAGAACGGTTCATGGCTTTACACATTATCATTGTCAGGATTATACCTGAAGCTCCGACAAGTGAACCCGTAATTATTAGGCTATTATTTGACAGAACAAAACCTGTAGCAGCAGCTGCAAGACCGGAATATGAGTTCAGCAATGATATAACAACGGGCATATCGGCGCCGCCGATAGGAATTACTGCCATAATTCCGAGTACAGAAGCGATGGCAACGATTATCCAGTAATAATGAAAATCTGAAGGATTCATCACAACCATAACACCTACGACTACTGCAGCCGCAACGAGAAGGATGTTAATAAAATGTCGTCCCGGAAGGAGTATTGCATTTCCAGTCATGACTCCCTGTAGTTTAGCCCACGCTACCAGGCTACCCCAGAAAGTGACAGAACCGATAATTCCTGAGGCTACTGTTGCTACCAGCATCTGAAGATGTGAGGCATTGTTGCTGACGGCCTCAATAAGAGCTGCTCCGGCAACAAGAAGTGATGCTATACCTCCGAAACCATTGAACAGAGCGACCATTTCAGGCATACCTGTCATCTGAACACGGACAGCGAAAATAGCACCGATCGTGCCGCCGATAACTATACCTATGATGATCATTTCATAGCTGATTATGTGCTGGTTGAAAAGGGTAACGACGATGGCAATGAACATACCAATGGCGCCCCTGAGATTTCCCTTGACAGCAGTCCGGGGATGTGTCAGCCCTTTTATCCCAAAGATAAAAAATATGGCTGATATTAGATAAGCAAAGTTTATAATTGATTCGCGCATTTTTAATCTCTCTTAAACATCTTTAGCATTCTGTGAGTTACGAGAAAACCGCCGACAACGTTGATCGTCGCAAAGGCTACCGCTGCAACTCCAAGTATAGTAGTCAACAGCGTTAACTTTGTTCCGGCAGAAATTAATGCTCCGATAATTGTTATCCCGGAAATTGCATTTGAGCCCGACATCAGCGGTGTATGCAAAGTGGGAGGGACCTTTGTAATGATCTCAAATCCGACAAAGATCGCCAGTACGAATATAGTTAGTGCTATAACGAAAGCTTCCATTAATTTTACTCCAAATTATTTATACTATTAGGAAGAACCCATTATTTCTTTTACACGTGGATGGATCACGGCTCCGTCCCTGGTAAGGAGTGTGTCAGCTGTGATCTCATCTTCCATGTCGAGTTCTAATTTACCTTCCTTGACCAGATGCAGAATAAATGTTGTAATGTTTTTCGAGTACATCTGGCTGGCATGAAATGGAATATCAGAAGGAATATTAACCGGGCCAATTATTTTGACATCATTATATTCAACTGTCTCACCGGGTTTGGTCAGTTCACAATTACCGCCTCTTTCCGCAGCGATATCGACAATAACTGATCCGGGATGCATCCCTTTAACCATTTCCTCGGTTATAAGAATAGGCGCTTTACGTCCGGGTACTGCAGCTGTAGTGATAACTACATCATTTTCAGCAACAACTTTGATCATCATTTCGCGCTGCTTTTTATAGAATTCCTCATCCATTTCCTTGGCGTAGCCACCCTTGTCTTCCGATTCACCTGTATCAAGTTCGAGTTCAACGAATTTGCCGCCTAAACTTTCAACCTGCTCCTTTACAACTGGCCGCAGATCATAGGCGTGGACTATAGCACCGATCCTCTTTGCAGATGCAATTGCCTGAAGGCCTGCAACTCCCGCACCGATTACAAACACATGAGCAGGAGAGATCGTGCCTGCTGCAGTCATCATCATTGGAAACATTTTAGGGAGTGAAGCTGCCGCAAGAAGCACGGCTTTATAACCAGCAACTGTGGCCATTGATGAAAGTACATCCATGCTCTGAGCTCTTGTAATCCTTGGCATCAGCTCCATAGAAAATGCCAAAACACCTTTTTTTGCTAATTCTCCAACAGAACTTACCTCCGTAAGAGGTTCCATAAATCCGATAATTGATTGTCCGGTTCTCATTAGCTCAAGGTCTTTTTTACCTTCTTCGGGATTTGAACCAAGTGACCGGACCTGAGCAATAATGTCTGCCTGGTCAAAAACTTCTTTTCTGGTTGAAGCTATCTTTGCGCCCTTCTTCTCATATGCCGCATCGAGAAATCCGGCATTTTTTCCCGCACCGGTTTCTACAATGACTTCGATCTCCTTCTTCGAAAGAAGTGAGACCACATCCGGTATGATCGCAACTCTTTTCTCTCCCGGAAACGTTTCTTTTGGCACTCCAATTTTCATCGATATTTTAACCTTTTTTAGCTTTTTATATGGTTTGTTTAAAAGTGATTTGAGTGAATAGGCAAAAATATAGGAAATATATTATGAAATATCAACTTTTATCAAGGAAAGTTTATTTTTTTATAGTGTAATTCCGCCGTTAATGGCGTATATATAACGATTTATTGGTGGAAACTTCTTAATTCCATTTTTGAAATTCGTTGTAAAAGAATGAAAAGCAGATTGATAATTTAAATTTTTTGTATAAGTATTTCTATTTGAATTTAACCTGGAAAACCAGTACAGCTGATTATATAGGCCCATTGGATATGGCTTAATTACCTTGCATTATTTCTTAAAAATTTTAAATTATACATATTAAATTATTTTGAATTTGATTTAAAATGTGAATTATGATTACTACTGGATGTGAATAAGGTTTTTACTTAATAGAAATGCCTACCTTGTAATTCAGTAATAATGCCTATGAGAGTTTTTGTATTTTCTACCTTTCTGTTTTTATTAACAGCCTTGACCTTGTCACCTGGATTAGCTCAGGATAATATACTTTTTGAGCACCTAACTATCGAAGATGGCCTATCCCAGAATAGTGTTACATGTATGCTGCAGGACAGCAGGGGGTACATGTGGCTGGGAACCAACCATGGCTTAAATCTATACGATGGGTATAATATAACTGTATTTACCCACAATGCCTTTGACATAGGCACTTTATCAGATAACTGGATAACAGTTATTTATGAAGATAGTGACGGTATATTCTGGATAGGTACTAAGGACGGTGGGCTGAACAGGTTTGATAGAAGGGAAGGAACATTCAAACGTTTTATGCATGATCCTGAAGATGAAAATACGATAAGCAGCAATTCTATTGTCTCTGCTTTCGATGACAGAAACAGGACATTGTGGATTGTGACGGAGGATGCGGGATTAAATAAATATGATAGAGATACCGATACTTTTCAACATATAAAATCTATACCCGGCCGGAAAAACAGCCTTAGCAGCAATAATATTATCGATATTTGTTATGATTTGGAAGCAAATACACTCTGGATTGGGACAGAAGATTCCGGACTGGATAGATTTGATTTGGAAACCGGTGAATCTATCAGCTTCAAACATATCCCGGGAAGGCAGAATAGCCTCAGCAGTAACAGCGTGACATCAGTATTGAAAGACTCGAAGGGAAATTTGTGGATAGGTACCAGAAGGGGAGGACTTAATAAGTTAGATACCGATACAGGTGTATTCAACAGATTTCAAAATCGATCAGGGAATACTGGCTCTATAAGCGGGAACACAATTTTCAGTATATTTGAAGATTCCGATAACACTATCTGGATTGGTACGGAATATCAGGGATTGAATAAACTGGAGAATGATGGCAATTTCAGGAATTACAGGCATAATCCGGGAAATAGTTGGAGTATTGGGAGTAACACGGTTAGGGTGATTTTTGAAGATAGATCGGGTATACTTTGGTTCGGAACAGACGGCGGGGGAGCAAGTAAGTTTATAAGGAATAAAGTGAAATTTGAAATGGAGAGGCATGAAACAGATAATATAAATACACTCAGCTATAATAATATCTGGACATTTTTTGAGACTGAAGACAATTTACTCTGGGTTGGTACCAACGGAGGCGGATTAAATAGAATAGACAGGCAAACTAACATTTACAGGCATTATCATCACGATCCTGATGATCCGGAAAGCATAAGTAATGATGTGGTGAATTGTATAGAACAGGGTGAGGATGGTTTTTTATGGATCGGAACTGATGATGGATTGAATAGACTTGACATAGCAAATGAGACATTTGAGGTATTTAAGAATAATCCGGATGATCCGGAAAGCTTGTTCTTCAACAATATTTCTCATATGTTAAAAGACAGCCTGGGCAATTTTTGGGTGGCTACATGGGGTGGAGGATTTGGCTATCTTAACACAACCGGTAATACTTTTTCAGAACATTTGAATGATCCTGATGATCCAAATTCATTACATAATGAAAAGATAATTTCTTTGTATGCTGCAGGAAATGGCAATATTTTCATAACTACAAATGGAGGTGGACTGGTTAAATATGATATCAAAAACGGTAATTATAAAAGATATCGCAATGATCCTGAGAATCCTGAGAGTATAAGCAATAATAAGGTGAGTTATATTTGCCGTTGTACTGAGACCGGGCGTCTATTTGTCGGGACATTCGGGGGTGGATTGAATATTTTTAATCCTAATGATGAGGTGTTTCATCATTTCACTGTAAAAGAAGGTTTACCTGATGACATGATCTATGGTATACTTGAAGATAATAAACAAAAGTTTTGGATCAGTACAAATGATGGCCTGGTGAACTTTGATCCCTCAGATAACTCCCTGATAGTATATACTGCAGATGACGGTTTGCAGAGCAATGAATTCAATGCAGGTGCATTTTATAAGAACAGCAGAGGGGAGATGTTTTTTGGAGGAATAAACGGTTTTAACTCATTCTATCCCGACAGTATAAAAATCAACATGTATATTCCGCCTGTCGAGATAGTAGGTATATCTGTCTTTGATGAGAGATATCTTCCTGATGAAGACCTAAAGGACAGAGAATATATAGAATTATCTCATAATGAGAACCACATAGTATTCGAATTTGCTGCACTGGATTTTACGATACCGGATAAAAACAAGTACGCATATATGCTTGAAGATGTTGACAAAGACTGGATTTACAGTGATTTCAGGTTTGCTAATTATAATAACCTGGATCCGGGAGAATATAAATTCAGAGTCAAAGGATCTAACAGCGATGGTGTATGGAACGAACAAGGGACATCGTTAAAGGTAAGAATAATTCCACCGCTCTGGCTGACTGGTTGGTTTAGATTTTTTTCTGTTATTTTCATTATTGGGATGACTATCCTTGCATATAAAATAAGAACCCGGCAGAGCCGGCAACAGCGAATAAAGTTGGAGAACCTGGTTCATAAAAGAACAAAGGATCTTAAAGAAAAACAGGATGAGTTACTTGATGCCAGGGAAAAGTTAGAGATCAGGGTTGAAGAAAGAACCAGAGAATTAATTGCAAAGAACCTTGAATTGGAAAAAGAGATTAGTGAAAGAAAACGTTTTGAAAAAGAACTTCAAATAAGTGAAGAAGAGTACAGGACTCTGACTGAAAACGTAAATATCGGGATATATAGAAGAACTAAAGGGGATGATGGAAGGATAATCAAGGTCAATTCTACGATGGTAGAAATGTTCGGATATGACAGCGCTGAAGAATTGATCAATTTAAAATTAAAAAACTTGTATGATGATCCCGAAGATCTGGTAAGGTTCAATCAACGGATGGAAATTATAGGATTTGCGAGCGGAGAAGAGATCCTATATAAAAAGAAGGATGGATCAAGTTTTGTCGGTTCTGTAACGGTGGTTGCTGTCAGAGATGAAGGGGGAAGAATCAAATTCTTTGATGGAGTGATTGAAGATATCACGGATAGGAAAAAATCCGAGGAGATCAGAAAGACTCTCGAAGAGCAGTTGTTTCAGTCTCAGAAACTTGAATCGATTGGGCGGCTCGCAGGGGGGATTGCTCATGATTTCAACAATATTCTTACCGGTGTAATGGGATTTGCAGAGATACTTAAATTGAAATTCAATGATCCTTCTTTGATTGAAGGTCAGGCGGCGGATGTGATTTTCACAGGGGCAGAACGGGCCGCCGAACTTACAAAGCAGTTACTCGGATTTGCCAGGGCAGGTAAATACTACCCGGTACCGATAAATATGAATACTATAATTCAGGACATGGTCAGGGTTTCAGAAAAGATCTTTGAGAAAAGAGTAAAAGTAGTGTTGGATTTCGAAGAAAAACTGAATGCAATTGAAGCTGATAAAAATCAGCTTGAGCAGGTTGTAACTAACCTGATTATCAATGCAAAAGATGCAATGCCGGATGGCGGGGAATTGATTTTTAAAACTGAAAATGTTGAAATAAACGACTTTTCAAAAAAATATCCTGAATTTAAACCCGGTAAATATGTCCGTACTACAGTTTCTGATTCTGGTATAGGGATCCCTAATGACATTCTGGATCAGATCTTTGAACCTTTCTTCACAACAAAAGAAGAGGGTAAAGGTACGGGTTTGGGCCTTTCAATGGTCTATGGGATTATTAAAAATCACTTCGGTTACATTTATGTAGATTCTCACAGAGGAAAAGGAACATCATTTATTATATACCTGCCTGTTTCTACAAAGACTGTTAAGGATGTTAAGGACGAGACAAGAGTCCTTCAGGGAAATGAGACCATTTTAGTTATAGATGACGAAGAGAACGTAAGGAGTCTTGCCCGCAACCAGTTGGAAAGTCTCGGC
>JANQEH010000095.1 GCA_028278455.1 bacterium | reverse complement strand
AATAAATACGTTCTGGCCCCTCACAGTTATCTTTGATTCAAAGTTCTCCTGAATGATCTTTAGATTTTCATCGTTCATCCCGAGAAATATCAACGGATCGACACCGTGCAGATCGAAAGTCTTTTTGATCTCAAGCATTAATACTGATTAATTCCTTTGTCTATTATCCTGATAAAACAAATTCGTGATGACAAATGTTCAATAAAACCAAAAAAGGCTCATGATTTAAAAAACCAGGAGCCTTTTTAGTTGAAAATTTAAAATATATAAAGAATATAGCTATTCTATGTATACGCTTTCGACTATTATTTATCCGGAATAATGAGAATCATATAAGGATAAATGACGTTGGGGTCAGAAATGACTCCTTTGTTTGCCTCATAGATTTTGGTCCACATAAAAGGATCACCATATACACTTGAATTACCAGCGATTTTATATAGAAAATCGCCTTTCATTACTTCATAATCGTTTTTTGCAAGCGTACGATAGATCTTCAGGTTCCAGCCGGGATAGATAAGGTCCGGGTTCGTAACGAGGTCACGGTTCTTTGTCCAGATCTTTACCCACTGGAAAGGATCGTTATAAATATCAGGCTTCCTGGCTATCTTCCATAAGTAGTCGCCTCTGACTACTGAATAATTATCAAAACGGGGTCCCATCGAATCGAGCGCTCTCTGGTAGGCTGCCTCGAGCCGCCTAAGCAGGCTGTTGATCTCGTTGAGAAGACGTTTTGAATCGGGATGTTTTGCCTCATCCCTGGCGGCATATTCTTCAGTTCTTGCTTTCAGAGCTTCGATTTCATCACCACGCTTTGCCAATTCACCGGGCGAAAGATTCATCAGGCCTCTGATCTGGTCCTGCAGTCTGTTAAGCTGGTTGATATATTGACGGAATCCCTGTTCTGTTGTGTTCATTGCCCTGTAAATCAGGTTGTAGGTATCCGCGATCTGGCGGTCCAGGTCGCTGAGCTGATTTCTCAAAGCTGTAATTTCACCTTCTAATGTCGCAATTTGTGTATTAGCTGCCTCTTCTCTGTCCCGCCATTTTTCAAGCTCGATCAGATAGTCTTCATATTTCATTTTTTCCTGAGCGACGGCATTATTTATCCCTAACGCGCTAACTGTGATAAGTACAGCTATCAGGATTAATAATTTTTTCGATTTCATTGAATTTGACTCCTTTTACTGAATCAAAAATTTCGGATTATTTTCTTATAACGGACAACGGCTAACGTCTAACTTCATCTAGAATACGTTTCGCTTCGTTAAGTTCGCTCTGTTTAGTTCTAACCTGACGCTCGAGGTCAGCTTTGGTACGTTTGAGTTCTTCAACTCTCTGTTCAGCTGCGAGAGCTGCATTTTTCTGTCTTTCAAGGGCCTGGAGGTCTTCTTCACTAGCATATTTCGTGCAACCGCCGAAAACAAAGCCCGTTAGCGTCAAACCTAATATCAGACTCTTAAATTTTGTATTGAACCTCATGGAAGAACTTCCTCCTTTATGGGAATAGTTTAAGAATTTATCGCACTACACCTACTGCTGAGAAACTAACATAACAATATTATAATTTATTGTCAAGCAAAAAATCGGTCTAAATCTCTGTTAAGTCTCAATAAAACAATCAATTACTGAATATTGTAGTTTCCAAACTGAACTACCGTACATGTTGTATTAAAAAATTTATTTAACTAATCTGAGCTCATATCTTTCTCAATGCTTTCTGATATTCCCCGGTCAACGCGTCTATCTCCTCCCTGTAAGGAGAAGGATTCAGGCTCTTTGCCCCGAAGAACAGCTTTAGATCATCTACCCCTGCGAACAGGCACGGTATAATGAATAGAGTAAATACGGTCGAGCATACCAGGCCGCCGACTATAGTCGTAGCCAGCGGACCCCAGGTTGCGGATTTACCGCCGAGTCCGAGAGCCATCGGCAGCAGTCCGAAAATAGTCGTTACCGAGGTAAGAATGATCGGCCTCAACCTCACCATGCCCGCCTCCATAATCGATCTCCATCTGCCAACACCTGCCTGACGGGCATTATTTATGAAACTGATGAGAACGAGCGAGTCGTTCACTACAATTCCCGCAAGAGCCACCACACCATACATGGTAGAAAGGCTGAATGGGGCTTTGATTATCATCAGGCCGAAAATGGCACCGATGAATGCGAACGGTATTGTATAAATAATTATAAACGGCTGCAGGAATGACCTGAACTGCCCGCCGAGAATTATATACATCAGGAACAAACCGACCAGGAATAGTTTCCACAATCCCTGCATGCTCTCCTCGAATTCGGCAAACTCTCCACCGAGACTGATCGAGTATCCCGGGTATCTTGCTCCAAGGTTTTCGAAATCCTTGAGGAGCTGATTGTTAAGGGAATTAGAATTAGCTTTAGACTGATCTACATCAGCTGTAACTGTGATAGCTCTCTCACGGTCTATCCTGTGGATCGCGTTATAGCTCTGTTCAATATGAAAATTCGCAATATCTTTGAGAGGTATAAGCTGGTTTGTCGGTGTTGCGATCTTTATCTTTTCGAGATCGGCTATACTGTTCTTCGATCTTTCACGGAATTTCACCAGAACATCGATCTCTTCATCTTCGTCCCGGTATTTTGATGCGATCGAACCGTCGAAAGCAGTCCTGATATTTGAGGCTACCTGGAAGATATTCAGGCCGTAAAGGGCTGCCCGGTTCTCGTCAATTTCTATCTTCAGCTCTTTTTTTCCGAAGTTGAAATTATCCTTTACATCAAAAACCCCATTAATATCTCTAAGATAAGTCTGTATCTCTCCTGATATCCGCCTGAGAGTTTCATATTCTTTACCCCGGATCTTTACTTCCACCGGCGATCCGACAGGCGGGCCGTTGTTGACTTTCCAAAAGTCCATTGCTTTCATACCTGTAACATCCGCCATTCTCTTTCGGAGCTCATTAATGTAATAGTCGACTTCCCTTGCTCTTGTTTTAGAATCTTCCAGTTCTATTATAAGCTGACCGACATTAGGCTTGAACAGCCATTCGGTCTCTGTCTGCATTATTCCGGCATTTGCCGTTATTCCTATAATATCTTCCTGGGGCAGTCCGAGAGCCTTATCCTCCAACTGTCTGATTATTCTGTCAGTCTCATCAAGTGAGGTGCCTTCCGGCATTTCTACCCAGATATAGAACTGAGGTATTTCGTCTCCCGAGAACATCTCCACACCCAGATAGAGAAATACCATCATCACACTTATAATGAAAAGTACGAAAACACCAACTATGGCAAGATGTCTCTTCCTCAACAACTTTTTCAGAATTCTCAGATATCTGAACCTAATTGTTGTTAGGAATTTATGGCTCTTATTGGACTTGTTATATTTCTTGATGCTCCACTCCCCTACGTGGGAAGGGAGTATTCCGAAAGCTTCTATCAAAGAGGCGGCAAGTGCCAGAGAAACAACTATAGGCATAACCTTGAAGAATTCACCCATTATCCCGGGTACAAGCATTAGCGGTAGAAATGCAGCAATAGTTGTCCCGGTTGCCGAGAGCACCGGCGCCATAACCTCTGATGTACCTACAACAGCGGCAATATGCGGTTTCAACCCTTTCTGAATATATCTGTAACAGTTCTCGATCACAATTATCGCGTCGTCAACTATGATACCGAGAACAAGGACCAGTCCAAACAGGGATGTGCCGTTAAGTGAATTCCCTGTTACTTTAAGAAAAATGAATGTTGCCATGAAAGTTACTGGAATTCCTATTGCAGCCATCAGTGCATTTCGCCATCCGAGGAAGAGCCACAATACGATAAGGATCATTATCAGTCCCATTAATACATTCGATTCAAGCACACTGAGTATCTGGTCTACGGATTTTGATACATCGTTTACTACCTCTAGTTTGACTCCTTCCGGCAGCAGTTTGTTCTTCTGATCAACAAGCAATTTGATCTCTTCAACCAGGTTAATGACGTTTCCTGCAGGTTTTTTCGAGATCGAAAGTGTGATTGAGTTTTCTCCATTCATTCTTGCATAAGTTTCTGCTTTTTCAAGAGTGTCGCTGACTGTTGCTACATCACTCAGGAGAACTCCGCCTTCATTTATGCTTCTTCTGATGATGACATTCTCCAGCTCATCTGCGCTGTTAACCTCGCCCATCGTTCTCAGCATATATTCAGCCCGGCCGACTTTAAGTGTACCGCCCGGCAGGTTCATGTTCTTCATAGCTATAGCATTTACAACATGGTTAAGCGCTAGATTGTAACCATACAGTCTTTCAGGATCGACTTCCACCCATATCTCTCTTTCCCTTACACCGCTGAACTCGATTTTGGCGATATTTTTTATGTTCTCGATCTCTCTTTTCAGATCCTCAGCGATGTTTTTCATCTCAACCTCGGGAAGGTCACCGCTCAGCACTACATTAACCATCGGCATGAAATCATCACTACCGAAATCCATGAAGAACGGATCTTCAGAATCCTCGGGCAGGTCTCTTATTCCAGTAACCTTGGATTTCATATCCTGGTACTGTTTATCGAATTCATCATCGCTTATATTGTCGAACTGGAGCATAATCTGCACCAGCCCTTCCGTGCATGTTGTAGTAACCATTTTTACATGTTCTATATCAGTGAGTTCATCTTCAATGGGTATTGCAATCAGTTTCTCCATCTCTTCCGGGGCAACACCATCATAAGCTACGGCGACAAAACCCCAGTGGAATGCTACTTCCGGCATTAATTCCCTCGGAAGGTCAAAGAGCGCTACCAGTCCCATAACGATTATTGTAGCCATTACCAGGTTAACGAAGACCGGGTTCTTGACTGAAAGTTTTGCAAATATCACAATAACTCCTTTATATTCTATCTATAATTTCCGGTATTTCAGGTAATTATTTAACTTTAATTTCTGTGCCGTTTTCCAGTGAGTGCTGTCCGGCTGTAATTATTTTGTCGCCCGGTTCTACACCGGATAGTATCTGTACTTCAGTACCTTTTTCAACACCGAGTGTAACCTGTTTTTCTTCAGCAGTTCCATCTCCGGCTACATATACATAGTATCTTCCATACCGTTCAATGACAGCGATTGCAGGGATTACAACAGCATCTTCAAGCACATCAGATCTTATAAGCACTCTTGCCACCATACCGGATTTGAGTATATGGTCAGGTGTATTCGGGACGATTATCTCAACCGGGAAAGTATGGGTGTCCATTCTTCCCTCGGGGCTGACAGAATGGATTCTTCCTTTGAACGATCTTCCCGGAAATGCATCGATCTCTACTGCTGCCTCAGCTTTTGATCCGAGTTTGACAACATCTTTCTCCGATATATTGATCTTCACCTTAACCGCGCTTATGTCAACGATCTTCACTATCGGAGTTCCAATTGATACCATGTCGCCTTCCTGGACATGCCTCTCAGCAACCTGGCCGCTGAATGAGTTTTTAATCTTTGTGTTCCTTAATTGGCGTAGAGCTGATTTGAGTGATGCCTCGGCATTCAGGTTTGCGGAATTTGCCAATTCATACTGGAGTTTGATATTCTCGTATTCACCCTCTGAGACTTCCGCCTGATCAAGTAATATCTTGTACCTGTCGAGATCCTTCTTCGCCTTTTCAAAGGTAGCCCTTGTATTGATCAATTGTGCATTCGCCTGGTCAACTGCAAGAGTTGCAAGTTCATCATCGATACTTGCAATAGTCTCGTTCACGTTAATGAAGTCCCCGACATCTTTATCCATTTTAATAATTTTACCGGAAACCTCTGATGATACAACTGCGAACTGTGTCGGGATGGTACTTCCAGTTTCTGTGATAAATGTCTCGATATCCTGCATAACCGCTGGTGTGGTCTCTACCCACACTGCCTGTGCTGTTTCAGTACCCTGTTCAGGTTCCGCGGCCTCATCCGGTCTGCCATTCGACATGATCCAGGCTGCAAGTAAAGCGATTATCACTACTACAGTTATTACTACTTTTTTCATGATTTATTCTCCGGAATGATTTATATTTTTCAGAATTTACCTGTTTTCTAAAAATTTCGCACCAAGCGCTCTGTCAAGTTCCGCACCTGAAATAAGCAAATCGTATTTCGCCGAGATCAGGTTTACTTCAGCGGTTGTCTCGAGCACCTGTGCATCTATCTGGTCGATGTTTGATGCCAGTCCGAGATTATATCTGTTCCTTATAAGCTGCATATTGTCCATAGCCTGAATAAGGTTCTTTTCCGCCAGGGTTATTCTCGCAAGGGCCGTTTTAAGATTATTATATGAGGTGAATACGGAAACGCTGAGGGTTCTGCCATAGTCCTCCTCGAGACGTTCTGCCTGCCTCAACTCAGCCCTGGCCCTGTTGATATTTGCGTAATCGCCGAAGCCGTTAAAAAGTGAATATGTAACATTCACAGTGGCATCCCAGCTTTTATAGCCGTCAAGGTTAGGTGTATCGTTCGCCTGCCAGCTGTAATTATATGAGAGATTAATCTGCGGGAAAAACTGGCTTCTTGCGAGTTTTATAGATGATCTGTTCAATTCCTTCTGGAGAGAAATCGTCTGCAAGCCCGGATTATTCTGCTTCGCAGTATCATACATTCTAATCAGATCCTGCGTATTATTATCAGAAACAGCCCTGCTGTATAGCCCGATCAACCTGTTGAATTCTTCTTCTGAATAAGGTTCTACTTCAAGATTCTCATCGAGAGGTATACCCATGACATTTGCCAGGGATATATTTGATAAAGCAACACCGTTCATTGCATCAAGCACTGTACTTTCGTCCGATGCTTCCTGGGCTTCCCAGCGCAAAATATCGGATCTGGGTCTTAGCCCCAGTTCGTTCTTTGCCTTTACATTCTTCAAATTACTGCGTGAGAGTTCAAGAGCTTTCTCCCTGACCCTGAGAAATTCTATAGCTTTTATATATTCATAGAATGCCCTTGTTACCAGAAGAGTTATCTCATTTTCATTATCATTAAGTGTCAGTTCATCAGTTGCCTTTGCAATCTTTGCTGTTTCGAGGCTGCTTTTAAGCATCCCCCCGGTAAAGAGAGGCATGGTAACGCCTACACTCGATGCATGGGTATCCTTGAAAAGAGCAGGAGGTATTTCCACATCCTCCATACCCGGTATCTGCTTTACACCATCTATGGCAAAGTTTGCATATCTGACTGATGTATCATCTACCCTTGTAAGCCTCTGGTTCCATGATACTTTTGGAAGATATTCCGAATATGCGCTCTTTACGCTCCAGTCAGAAGCGGTAAGTTTTTCCTTCTGAGCTCTGATAGTGTAATTATTTTCAAGTGCAATATTGATCGCATTGTTCAGCGTCATTTTTTCTGATCCCTGGCGGGATATGCATTCAGACGGTATTGCTGCAATGAGCAAGCACAGTGATAATACCGCTCCGGCGATCTTAACAAGTTTGATTTGTTCTTTCGTTTTCATGAATACCCCTGTTTTATTGTTCTAAGCCGCACCACGTTTTATCGAAATTATCCAGTACATACTGGAGGTATTTTATCTCTACTTTCATTGAATCGATTCCTGCGTACATAATGGCGAACCACTGTATCGGGATCTCACTTTCGTACTTTTCCACCTCGTTCTTATTTTCTTCAAGAGTTACAAGTGAATCTTTGAGAACTTTTATCATATTATCAAGCGCATTTTTCGCAATATAAGGATCTGCGAACTGCACGAAAACAAGAGATAACCAGAATGTCCCCTTTACATGTGGATTATCCACCCCGGTTGACAAACCTTTTTCCACGAGTTCCTTTAAATGGCGCTTCCCTGAGTCTGTAAGGTTGTAAATATACCTCTGCGGTATTTTCCCGATCTTCTCTTTTCTTTCAACGACAATATGCTCTTCGTCAGAAAGCCTGTTGAGAGTATTGTAAATCGAA
>JANQEH010000079.1 GCA_028278455.1 bacterium | reverse complement strand
GGCAGTATCGCAGGTTTCATATATATAAAATGGATCGGGTGAAACAGAGGTCTCTCCAAAAGCTGTTAATCCTTCACTGAATATCTTCACAATTATATGTTCTTCATCATATACCCTGCCGAAACTTGTCTCAAAATAGTGTTTAAGAGGGATCTTGACTCTGTATAATTCTACTCTGTCTATCTTCATCGGTTCTCCGTTTAGATCAGATGATCCTTTTTCAGTATGTAAAAGTTTCTATCCTCTTTTTTGACGAAATCAGCAACCATAAAACCGGCAGAAAAACATTTTCTGAATAGCTCCCGTGTTTTCGTACGCCAGTCAAATGCATTTTCCTTGCTATTGTCAAATATATCCTGGTAGTTCCCTGGTATCTCGATAATAATAACGTCTCCTGAAGGATCAGGATTCAGTAAATTGAATGCCTGAGATCTTCCCACTCCTTCTGTATCATTCATTAAGAGGAAATTATCGGTATTCAGCTCGACAACCGGTTTTTTATATCTTCCTGACATCCTTTCTTTGACTCTTTCAGAGTTAATGAACCACTCGCAGAGAAATCTGTCGGATGGTACTCCTGAAACCATCTTGCTCCCTCCCATGTTCTCACCATATTCGTTCAGCTTATAAGTCCTGACGATCCCTCCGAGCTTTGCTATATTCAGGCTCGCATTGGGTCCCAGAAGCGGATCGTATGTCCAGTCTATCTTTGAAACTCCCATTTCGACGGCATGATTGCGGTGCACTTTCTTGATCTTATAGGCGATGTTCTGAGACCTGTATTCCTGCTCGATACCAAGAATATGGGATCTGTGGTAAAAACCGTGCTCCTCATCATATCCGGGTATAGCAATCATGAAGCCGATGATTCTGTCACCGTTAAATGCACCCAATGTAAGCCCGCCTATATCTTTCAAGGCAATCATAACATGCTCCGGAAGGCAGTCACCATAATCGTCCAGCATCCATACGCTTTTCTGCAGTTCCATCAACTGGGCATATTCCGCAAGTCCGGAAAGTTTCTTTATTTCAATATCTGACATTAGTTACATTATCCTGAATTGGATTTCCGGTCCTACCAGCCGACAGCCGCTCCATCTTTTCTCGGATCAGAGCCGCCGTACATTACACCCGTTTTCTTGGCGAAAATTATTCCCTGGCCCCCACCATATGCCCCGAATGAATGAGGAATAATATCGTGTCCCAATTCTGCCAGTTTTGTTCTCACCATATGGCCGATACCGGGCTCAAGCCTTACCCTGAGGCCGGAATAATGCCTGAATCGTGCTGCCTCAATAGCTTCTTGAATATCCATTCCGAACTCAGCTATATTGAGCAACACTTGAACGTGGCCCTGCGGCTGCATGGCGCCACCCATAACACCGTATGTCATGAAGAATTCACCATCTTTGAAAGCCATTGCAGGGATGATCGTATGAAATGGCCTCTTTTCAGGTTCAAGGACATTTGGATGTCCTTCCTGGAGTGAAAACAATGCTCCCCTGTTTTGCAAAGATATTCCGGTGTTCCCGCCGACAAGCCCTGAACCGTAATGTTCATAAGTCGAATTAATAAACGATACAGCGTTATGGTCTTCATCCATTACCGTAAGGTAGATAGTATCTCCATGACCGGAAATACCTGTACTCACCCTTTCCTTAGCTCTGTCAGGATCGATCCTTTTAAACTGCTCTTTCCCGTATGCTTTCGAGGTCATTCTATCAACCGGTAAATCCTCAAATTCCGGATCAGCCACCCACTGCCTTAAATCTGCATAGGCAAGCTTCTTTGCTTCAATCAGGTAATGGAGATACTCGGCAGAATTATGCTCCATAGCTGCTAGATCGACGTTCTCGAGAATATTAAGCATTTCGAGAGCGGCTATACCCTGCCCATTTGGGGGAAGTTCATAAAGTCTGTAATTTTTATAATCTGTAAAAATTGGTTCAACCCATGTAGAAGTATGCTTCTCGAAGTCTTCCATGGTTAAATATCCGTCATTTTCTTGACAGAACCTGACTATCTCTCTTGCAATGGAGCCTTTGTAAAACTCATCCCTGCCCCCCCGGGCAAGTTTTTTCAGAGTCTCAGCAAAATTCTTCTGTATGAATAATTCTCCGGTTTCAGGTGGCCTATTGCCGTCTACAAGAAAAGTAGAAGCTGTCAGGGGATGACCTTTAAGCTTGTTGAGAGCGTTTTTCCATTGACCGGCAATTATCTCTGATACCGGGAAGCCTTTCTCAGCATAATAAATAGCAGGTGCAAGTACCTCACCGAGGTTCATTGTTCCGTATTTCTCGAGAATGGTTACCCATCCGTCAAAAGCTCCGGGTACCGTTATTGGGAGCATACCTGTTGAAGGCATTCTCCTGTGTCCATGGTCGATCGCTATCTGACGTGTAAGATTTTTAGGAGCTCTACCGCTGGCGTTCAGTCCTGATAGTTTTTTATTTCTTGCCATGTAGATCATTACAAATGCATCACCGCCTATCCCAGTGCTGCCGTGCTCAACAACGTTCAGTACCGCTGCTGTTGCCACTGCAGCATCAATGGCATTTCCACCCTTTTTCAGAATCTCCAGTCCTGCCTGGGCTGCAAGAGGCTGGCTGGTCGCCACAATACCCCTGGTACCGATAACTACCGATCTTTTTGTCCATTTCATCTTTTTCTCTGATTGATTTGATTGCTGTTTTTCGCTTCTGGAATAAAATCCTGCAATTGATATAAACATCAATGATAATAACAGGATCAAACTAACTTTTTTCATATTTAACTCCCATGGTGATCATTAAGGTAAGTATGAATAATTACTGATTTTTTAGTATAAAATCAAGAATATTTTGTCTGAAAATTGAAGTGTTTAAACCATATAATGGTATTAATACTATAACAATGTACTGATTTCAGAATTCCGAGTATTTCATTCCACAATTGCTAAAAGAGGATCATTATGAAAAGACAAAGCTCTTTGTTATTGTGCATATTAATCTGCTTTTATGCGGCCGAATTACATTCTCAGACTGGACGGGAGGAGATTGCAGGTATCCTTGACCGTCTTGTCAGGGTGCATGGTGTATCCACGCATGAAGAGAAAATACTTGAAGAGATAATCCGGATGTTACCTGAAAATGTCGATTTCAGGGTTGATGATAGAAATAACCTGCTCGTAACCATCGGCGATGGTGAGACAGATCTCTTATTCATTGCCCATACCGACGAAATTGGTCTTGAAGTGACGAAAATTAATCCGGACGGCACACTTTCAGTTCGGAAAAGGGGTGGTTCTTATAACTCAATCTGGGAAAGCAGAATCGTAAGGATAATAACTGAAAAAGGAATGGTGAATGGTATCATACCTCCCCGAAGATCCTATATGGAAAGTGAACCGGACAGATTTAGTGGAGAGGATATTGTGATAAGTGTCGGGACCGGATCAATGCAGGAAACGCTGGATCTGGGTATCAGGAAGGGCAATTCAGTAGTGCAGGATAAAGGTGTAACAAGATTAGGCGGCAGCAAAATTTCTACCGGTGCGGCAGATGACCGGGCGGGATGTGCGGCTCAGATTCTCGCATTGAAGCAGCTTTTAGGAAAAAGACTGAATAACAGGGTGACTTTCGCATGGTGCGTTGAAGAAGAGATCGGGTTAAACGGCGCCAGGTTTATTTCACATACATTCCAGCCCGATTATGTGTTCGCCGTCGACACTTATGTCTCCTCAGATGCCCCTCGTGATAATCGAAGGTACGCATATTCTCCGCTTGGTGATGGCGCCGTTGTCAGGGCATTCGACAGTAGTAATCTTGCCCCAAGGGAGGTCTATACAAAGGTGTTGAATATAGCAAAAAACAGGAACATACCTGCTCAGATCGGAATTACAAGCGGCGGAAATGACGGATCTACTTTTCTGGTAAAGGGATCGATCGACATGCCTTTGTCATGGCCTGGAATATATTCACACTCTTTTATATCAGTACTGGATCTCAGGGATGTTGCATCTCTGACGGATCTTATAGTCGCAATTGCTCAAGACTTTTAATAAAAACGATGGGGCGTCATGAAAAATATATGTAAAATACTCACAGCTGCTTTACTTTTCATATTTCCTTTTAGTATTTCCAGTGTGACCACTGCACAGGTAGATCTAAAAGAAAGATTCCTTGAATTCGCATCCAAACAGGCTGTTACCGGGCATGAATATGGGATGATTGAATATATCAAAGGTAAACTGCCTTCCTTTTACGATGTAACAACAGACAATATGGGTAACCTGATAGCAAAATCAGGGAATGGTGATCCCAGAGTTTGTATAATGGCATCAGTGGATGAACCCGGATATATCGTTTCAGGGATAAGGAATGACGGTTATCTGACCGTCCATACAACATCATCAATCCCTTTTCCCCTGTTCCACAAGTTTCATGAGGGAGTAAAAGTGGAAATTATAACTTCAAATGGTAAAGTAAATGGTGTTGTCGCTATCCCTTCATCTCATATTACACGCGGTAAAGGCGACATGACCGACATGAATGATTTCATTGTAGATATCGGAGCTGATTCCAAGGAACATGCCGAAGAGATGGGTGTGATGATCTTAGATCCGTTCACCGCGGTCAAAAACTTTGCCGAACTTACTAACGGAAAGATCTCAGGTCCGGTTCTCCACAGCAAGTACCCTGCTTTTGCTGTTCTTGAAGCAGCACATGACGCAGATAGAAATTCTTCCGTCATGTTTATATGGACAACCCAGCATGCCCGAAGAAATTCCGGAGCAGCGAGGATTGCAGAGTCGCTTAAATTACAAAAAATTCTGTTAATTAGCTCTTTTCTCCCATACCGGGACAGGCGAACGAGGAAACTGCAGATACCTGTTTGCACACCCGGAAGCGGACTGCTTGTACCGGAAGAAAACACTCCGAGGAACGAATTTCCAGGTGTTGTCTCAGATATCCTACGCGGGAATAATTACAAATATAAGAATTCAGGAACAGGGATGCTGTACGAGTATAGAGCATTCCGGGGTAAGAATACTCAGATAGCTCCTGTGGCTATTCCAGTTGAATATCCACACAGCCTTGTTGAGACGATAGATTTAAAAGACCTTGAATCATTAATCGATCTGATCAATGAGGTTGTGAAGAAATGATAACTTAACTCAATTGTGCTATTATGGAATGGTATATCTGCCTCCATAAACCTGCTTAGATAGCTTGATTACTGATTTTGCATGAATGCCGTAATAAAAAACGATGAGAGTTATTTAGTAAGGCATCCGCAAATTCGATTGTGGGTGATCATTAATCCTGGCTTCTGCATTTATCAATAAAAAAGGGGAACCATAAAGGCTCCCCTATCTTATACTGTTGTACTGTAGCTTCAAATACGTATTATATTATATCCAACCACGAAGTTTACATGCTTCTGCTACTCTCTGGATCGATACCATATAGGCAGCAAGTCTCATGTGTACGTCATGCTCTTTGTACATGTCGTATACAGCGTGATATGCCTTGGTCATCTTCTCATCGAGCTGTTTGTAAACGTCATCAAGTGTCCAGTAATAGTTATATGTATTCTGTACCTGCTCAAAGTAGGATACAGTTACTCCACCTGCATTAGCGAGAAAGTCGGGAATCACATGACAGCCGTTCTTGTGCAAGATAACATCAGCTTCAGGTGTTGTCGGTCCATTTGCGAGCTCACATGAGATCTTAGCTTTGATCTTATCGGCATTCTGATCTGTGATTACGTTCTCTAATGCTGAGGGATAAAGAATGTCAACGTCGAGTTCAAGAAGGTCTTCGTTCGAAATCGGTTCTGAACCGGGATAGTCTTTGACTGCGCCGGTTTCGAGTTTGTACTTCACGATATCATGAGGATCGATACCATCTTTATTGATTACACCTCCGCGAGAATCGGAAACAGCGATAAGTTTACCACCGCCGAGGATCTCTTTATGAAGGGTTGCGCCATACTGGCCGGCGTTACCGAAACCCTGAACTGCATAAGTAGCTGTTGCGGGATCGAGGTTGAACTTCTTGCATGCTTCACGCACTGTGTAGACACCGCCTCTAGCTGTAGCGTCGTGTCTTCCTTCACTGCCGCCGAGAGGTAACGGTTTACCTGTGATCATGCCGGGATGGCTGACTTTTACCATGTTCTCATATTCGTCCATCATCCATGCCATGATCTGGGGGGTTGTGTATACATCGGGAGCAGGACAGTCTTTATGTACACCTAAATGGTTACCGACCGCACGGATATAGCCTCTAGCCAGTCTTTCCTGTTCTGTTGCAGACAGCTCTTTAGGATTGCATGTTACGCCGCCTTTACCGCCGCCGAGAGGTATATCGACAACAGCTGTTTTCCAGGTCATCCATGCTGCCAGTGCGCGTACTGTATCGATTGTTTCATCGGGATGCCATCTCAGGCCGCCCTTTGTGGGGCCGCGGCTGCTGTTGTACTGTACTCTGTAGCCATGGAACACCTTTGTAGAGCCATCATCCATCTTTACAGGGATGGTAACTCTGAACTCTCTCTGAGGCCAGCGCAGAAAATCATGTGTCGCGTCGTCCAGATTCAGCTTTTCAGCTGCTTCTGCCAACTGAGCCTGTGCAATCTTAAAAGGATTCAACTCTGCCATTATTTTTCCTCCACTAAGATTTTGGTTGAATTTCAATTAATAATTTAGTTGATTTTTGGTTCCTTTTCTTTCCTAAGCAATAATGCATAGACTATTCGATAGAACAAATTGCATGCCAAAATATATTCAAGAGTAGAAAAAAAACATCAACTGGTATAGTGAACTCATACCCACCAAAGGAATGTTATGTAATATGTTGATATGTAATAATATAATAAGAATACTTTATACAGTACATTAACTTTGAGGTTGTACATTGTTTTTTAGGATTCTGGAAGCAGTGCAGAAATGGTATGAATTATTAGAATTATTGCCAGTGATTATTCTTAGAATTGAGAATTTGCAGAAACAATTCTATTTACCTTCACACAATTCACTGAGTACTCCAAATGTCGATTTTGGATGGAGAAAGGCGATTCGCTGGTCTCCTGTCCCTTTTTGAGGTTCTTCATGGATCAGTTCAATATTATTATTCTTCAGATTACTTAGACTTTTTTCGATATTTGATACTTTGTAAGCAATATGATGAATGCCTTCTCCCCTTTTTGAAATAAATTTCGCAATAGGGCTGTCGGGAGAAGTAGCCTCAAGAAGTTCTATCTTAATATCTCCCAGAGGAAACATAGCTGTATTTACCTTCTGGCCCGGTACTTCTTCGATCTTTTTGCATTCAAGGCCGAATACATCCCGGTAAAACTGAATCGCGGATTCAAGGTTCTTTACTGCAATCCCGATATGGTCTATTTTGTCAAGCATTGGAGTCTATTCCCTGTTTAAAGTCTGTTTTATAACATCAACTACCCTTTCAAGCGAAGATCCTGGTGTGAAAACATCTGAAATACCGTTATCCTTGAGAAACTCGATATCTTCATCCGGAATCACACCACCTGCAAACACCTTAATATTCCCGGCTCCGTTTTTATCGAGCAGCTCTACTATTTTTGGCAGTAGAATATTATGGGCGCCGGACAGGATACTCAGCCCAATCGCTTCAACATCTTCCTGTATCGCTGTATTGACTATCTGCTCCGGAGTCTGTCTGATCCCTGTGTAAATAACTTCCATCCCGGCGTCCTTAAGGGCGGAAGAAATAACTTTTGCGCCCCTGTCGTGTCCATCAAGGCCGGGTTTCCCTACTAAAATCCTAATCGGTTCTTTCATTTATCTAACCTCTTAAATTCCGGCAGTATCCCGGTATTCTCCAAAAACTTCTCTTAACGTGTTGCAAATTTCACCGAGAGTAGCATAGTTTTTTACATTATCAATTATCAATGGCATCAGATTAACATCTGTTTCAGCTGCATCTCTCAGTTGCCTCAATTTTTCCGAAACTGCATTGTTATCCCTTTTTTCTCTGAGTTTTTTTAATTTTGCTATCTGATTATCCTGAACTGACATATCAATCTTTAAAAGATCATGTTTATCTTCTTCTGAGACTCTGAATTCATTAACACCCACAATTATTCTATCGTTGTTTTCTATTTCAAGCTGATATTCGTATGCAGATCTCTGGATTTCCCGCTGCACATAACCTGAATCGATCGCTTTTATCATACCACCCATTGAATCGATTTTTTCGATATATTCCTCAGATTTTTCTTCTATTTTTTCCGTTAATTTCTCAATATAGAATGATCCTCCCATTGCATCCACAACATCGGCAATTCCAGATTCATGGGCTATGATCTGCTGAGTTTTAAGCGCAATTCCGGCAGACACTTCCGTAGGTAGAGCAAGCGCCTCGTCGAAACTGTTAGTATGGAGGCTTTGGACTCCCCCCGCAACAGCGGCCATTGCCTGAAGCGTAACCCTGACTATATTGTTAAGCGGCTGCTGAGCAGTTAATGTCGAACCTCCTGTCTGTGCATGAAATCTCAGCTTCATCGAGTTGGGATTTTCAGCTTTGAACCTGTATTTCATTATTTTTGCCCAAAGCCTTCTTGCACACCGGAACTTGGCAATTTCTTCACAGAAATCGTTATGAACATTGAAGAAGAATGATAATCTTGGAGCAAATTTGTCTATATCGAGGCCTGCTTTGACAGCTGTTTCAACATATGCAATGGCGTTTGCGAGTGTAAAACCAACTTCCTGAGCAGCTGTAGATCCGGCTTCCCTGATATGATAACCTGATATACTGATCGTGTTCCAGTTCGGAACATTCTCAGAACAGAATTCAAATACATTTGTTATTAGCCTGATTGAGGGCTCCGGTGGGAAAATATATGTACCTCGGGCAACATATTCCTTGAGAATATCATTCTGTATCGTTCCGGAGATATAATCTGTACCGACACCCTGTTTTTCAGCAGCAGCAATATACATCGCAAGCATAACGGATGCCGGTGCATTAATAGTCATAGAAGTAGAAACTTTATCAAGAGAAATCCCCTTAAAAAGAATCTCAAAGTCTTCTAATGAATCTATAGCGACACCGACCTTGCCGACTTCACCGTAACTAATTGGATCGTCAGAATCATAACCTATCTGTGTAGGTAGATCGAAAGCTACCGACAGGCCTGTCTGCCCCTGGTCTAAAAGCATCCTGTAACGATTATTTGACTCTTCGGCCGTACCAAAACCGGCATATTGACGCATTGTCCAGAATTTCCCTCTGTACATAGTTGGCTGAACACCCCGGGTATAGGGGTAATCACCGGGAAAACCGAGATCTTCAACATAATCTGAATCTGACAGGTCCTCGTTTGTATATATTCTTTCTTTTTTTATTCCGCTTGTGGTCTGGAATCCATCTTTTCTCTCCGAGTATTTGCTCAGTGCCGGATCCAGAGTATTCTTTTCCCATTCTATTTTCGCTTTTTGGAATTCCCTATCGTTTTTTTCAAGCATTGTGGATATGTCTCCGGTAGATACTTAATATTATGAATAAATTTAAGGAATATTCGAAATAAAATAAAGCGAAACTTAATATTCCGAAATAAAAAAACCGGCATAAATACCGGTTTTTCTTTGTATAACTTTCTTAGGTATTATCCATCCGATTTCATTTGATCGATGATTTCTTTGATCTGTTCTTCGGCTGTATCTGCCGGAAGTTGGCAAGTTCCAGCTCCGGCATGTCCTCCGCCACCGTATTTCTGGAACAGACTGCCAATATTAGTCCGGGAATCTCTTTTGAAAATATTATGCCCGGCAGCAACAACAACATTCTGTTTTTCTTTGCCCCAGAATATCCTTATTGAGATATTTCCTTCCGGGAACAAGGTATATACAAGAAAACGGTTACCCATTGGGACAATGCCGACATCTCGAAAATCGGTTATAATTACGTTTCCGTCAACATGTGTATGTTTTGTAAGCGCTTTTTCAAAATCCTCTTTTTCAGACAGGACATAATCACATCTCAGTGCAACTTCCGGTTTCTTCATGATATCCTTTAAAGAAAGCGTTTTTATCCAGTCGATCAGCTGGAAAAAATAATACTCGAAATCACCCAGAGACGAGCGTGGATCAAGTGAAAACATCAAGAGCATCCAGTCCTTTGGATTTGTAACATCTTCGACAGTAAGAGTGGCACTGTCCATTTTATCAACAGCAACGAGAAATTCGTTGTATTTTATTAATTGAGGATCATCGTAATATTCATACACCAGCCGGGCTGCGCTGGGAGCATGGCCGTATTTTCCTTCATAAGATCCAGCCTTAACCTTTTCATCACGTGTTTCCTCTGAAACGTGATGGTCAAACCACAGTTTACAGTTAGGATGATAAGGCAGGTTGCAGATTATGTCATTATGGGTGACTTCCACAAGGCCATCCTGCATATCCTTTGGGTGAGCAAATTTGATTGATTCGATCTTTTCTTTCAGGGTTACGAAAACAGCGCAAGCAAGTCCATCTACATCACCCCTTGTTATTAATCTCATCTTTATCGCTCCTTTTTAAAGAATTTCTTTTAAAGGCTTGAAAGAAAGATAATTATTTATAAATCAATCTTCAACCTATTTTTATAAAAATATTCCAGTATCTGATGTTATCGTATATACTTATTACTCCTCAACAACTTCGATTTCTCCTCTTTCAATTCGAGACATCATATATACCTGAAAAAACAGGACGGTTATAAAATATGTCATAGAAGCAATAACAATCTGGTTGATATAATCGAATATAAAGGAGAATAGAGAAAAACCTTCAGATGAAACTGATGTGCCGCTTTCAGAAGTAAAAAAGGGAATCAGGAAAAATGAAAGACCTGTAAGAACGAAGAAATACAATAAGTATATCGATAATACCTGGATCCTGTACCCGTCTATCAGTTCAAATGTTCTGGAAAAAAGTCTGGGTTCGTTTTCAAGAAGAAGCACAAATGGCAAAAACGCAAATTGGATAACGACTAGTATGCCTGGAAGGACGCACATCATGATTCCAATTGCTTCAAGAAGCAAGATTAAGAGTGAATAGAGGAAAAATCTGATAAACAGGGTGATATTGAACATTCCTAATTGAGCGAAACTGATCTCCCTGTCCTCATACATGAGAGGCAGAAGTACAATAAATATTAGCAAGAAATATGATTTTGGTACCAACAGGATGATGTTAGCTATAAAAGAATATAGCTGCAGTGTTACAAGATAATTGAACATGGAACTGAGATCCTGCTCGTAATCCATGTCGATTTCAGGGAGAGTTCTCTCAATGATCAAGGTATTGATCACTGTCACGAATAATGCTGTTATAAGTATTAGTTTAAGTATAAATGACCAGTTATCCCGGAAAATATCCCATGCCTTACGAAAGAAAAATCCGTCGATCATGTCTGGAAATATCTGTTCTCTACTTTTTGTATTCCGGTTTTCTTCCAATTGTCAGTCTCTGTTATCAAGCACTTCATTTATTGTAACCTTCGCGAGGATACTTGTAGGATTTATTATATCAAAATTATTTATCCTGGGCCTTTTAAGCACGATCGGTATCTCCGTACAGCCCAATACTACTTTACTGCACCCGGTTTTACTCAGGTGTTCGAGAGCCTTCAATAGCAGGTTTTCAGCAAAAGAAAGGTCTTTACCAGCTTTTATGGCATAGATACCTCCCATTACAAATTTTTCCTGAACTTCATCATTCGGCAGGTAACATTTAATACTCTTATTCTCAAATGCATCCTGATACAACCGGCTTTGCATTGTACCGGAAGTTCCCATTAGACATATCTCATCGATTCCGGGATACTTTTCCAGCGCAAAGCTGACAGTTTCATCTATCATACTGAAAACATTTATGTCGACAGCATCTCTTATCTCCTTTATGAAGGTGTGGGCAGTATTACAGGGTATTACAATGAAATCGGCACCGCCTTTTTCCAAAACAACTGCACTTTCTCTGAGATAACTTATTATCCGGTCTGTATTACCTGTTTTAACTGCTTCAGTCCTATCCGGAATCTTCGGATTGTTAAAGATTAGCAATGGAATATGATCCTGGTCGCAACCGGCATCAGTTTTATAAATAACTCCTTTGAAAAAATCGACAGTTGCTTCCGGCCCCATCCCCCCTAAAACTCCGGCTACTTTATATTTCTCATTGAACATTTCAACTCTCTTTCTGAATGGTTCCCGGATTCTCTTTCAATATGAATTTAGCAAAATATGATTTTGTAAGGCAGGTTAAAGGGATCGCCAGAATTACGCCTAAAAAACCAAGCAGTTTACCCCAGACAAACACTGAAAACAATATGGTTGCCGGTCTTAGTCCGGTTCTCTTTCCCATTATGGTTGGAGTTAAAATGATATCCTGGACTCCCTGGACAACTGCGAATACTATAAGCACCGATACTATCTTAAGGATAGGATCTCCTCCTCCGGGTTCTGCAGCCCTCCCCACGGCCAATAGAATGCCCGGAAAGATCGCAATGATTGTACCGAAATTTGGCACGAGGTTCAGGATCCCTGCGGTAAAACCGAACAATACTGCGAGCCTTATGTCCACAATTGAAAAACCTATTGAAAAAAGAATCCCGAGTATCGAGACTATAAATAACTGACCTCTGAAGAAGTTCACCGACACATCATAAGAATCCCTCACTACCATTGTTGCCGTTTCTCTGTATTTCGCGGGTATGTAATTATGCCAGCGCTCTTTTAGCCTGTCTATATCCCGAAGCAGAAAAAATACGTACATCACTATTATCACAAAAGCTACCATTATAA
>JANQEH010000078.1 GCA_028278455.1 bacterium | reverse complement strand
ACTAACGAAATAGTCAAGGGAGATATAAAAGAGCAGACAAGGCTATGCCTGAATAATCTGAAACAAATTCTTCAGGCGGCCGGTACGGACATGGGCAATCTTGTCAAACTAACCGTTTTTATGACAGACCTGGGAAACTTCGCATCAGTTAATGAAGTTTTTACGGAGTTTTTTCCAGATTTTGAACCGCCGGCGCGGTCAGCGTTTGAGGTTTCAGCTTTGCCTAAAGGCCTTGATATAGAGATAGAAGGAATAGCAGTTATTCCCGAATGAAAGAATTAAGGAAGCACTTCGTTATATCGATTTTGTTTTTTACAAGTATGCTGTTTCTTAAGACTGATACAGTATATGCCGGGGGCGAGATACCTTATTTTTTAAATAACCTAAAAAATATGTCCATTGCGGTTCAGGAGCTTGATTCTGCTGCAGTCAATAAATTTGATGCACCAAAATGGGTAATGTTCAGATCTTTAGCTTTCCCCGGTTGGGGACAATGGCATAATGAGAAAAAAATAAAAAGTGCGGCGATTTTCTGCGTGGAGACTTTCTTTATCGCCTCATATTTCGTCAATAAGAACAAGTTAAAAGATCTCGAGGATGAATATTTCTCTCGTCTTACGGAATTAAATGAAGACGAGATATTACAGTATGAGAATGATATAACATATTATGAAGATAAAAGAAACAAATATGCATGGTATTTTGTATTTGCCGCACTTTATGGAATGATCGATGCATTCGTTGATTCATATCTAAAGGATTTTAATTCCGATATGGATATAAATATAGTTAAAACTAATTCTGATACAGCGGTATTATTCAATTTAAATTTCAACCTGGGGAAAATAATTCATAGGAGTAAATAATGTCAACTCGTGGAGCTTGGAGTTCAAAACTTGGATTTATTTTAGCCGGTGCAGGTTCAGCAATAGGATTGGGAGCTATCTGGCGTTTCCCTTATTATACAGGCGATAACGGAGGAGCGATCTTTGTTTTCGTTTTTCTTATATTCTGTTTTTTTATAGGCTATCCTGTAATGATAGCTGAATTAACCCTGGGGAGATTTACGCAGAAAAATCCTGTCGGGATGTTCAATAGACTTTCGGGTGGGAAGAAGCTGTGGAAAGGGATCGGGGGACTCTGTGTGGTGAATGGCTTCACTATTTTTTCGTGGTACAGTGTTATTGCAGGATTTATTATAGGTTATCTTTATAAAACCGCTTCCGGGGCATTCAACACCCAGCTTACGAATGAGGCTGTGGACAGTATATTCTCGACATTTACAAGCAATGCAGTTAACGTTGTGGGTTTGCACTTCCTTATAGTTTTCTGTACCGGATTCGTTGTCTACCGCGGCGTCAAAGGCGGTATTGAGATGCTTTCAAAATGGCTGATGCCTGTACTTTTCTTTTTACTTGTAGTTCTCGCTATAAGATCCGTTACGCTTGAAGGAGCAGGTGAGGGATTGAGATTTTATATGTATCCCGATTTCTCAAAAGTTTCAGGTATTATGGTGCTCAAAGCAATGGGGCAGGCATTGTTTTCACTAAGTCTTGGTATGGGAACGATGATAACATATGGGAGTTATCTATCCAAGAAGGAGAATGTTCCTGCGTCTGCAGCCTGGATAACATTTTTTGAGATACTTGTATGCATACTTGCCGGATTTGTAATACTTCCTGCCGTTGCAGCGATGGGGCAGAGTTATGCACAGGGTCCTGATCTTATCTTCAAGGTCCTTCCATCAATCTTTGCTGCGATTCCAGGAGGATATTTCTTCGGAGTGGGATTCTTCATTCTTGTAGTTATAGCTGCATTGACTTCTACAGTATCGATCCTTGAAGTCCCGGTAGCTTATTTTGTTGATGAAAGAAAATGGTCAAGGCGCAAGTCTGTGCTTTTTGTTGCTTCAATAGCATGGCTGATAGGGACACCTGCAGCACTGGCATTCGGTGCAAGTGATTTCCTGACTAATCTCCCGGGTATTGAATGGAGCTTCTTTGATATCATGAGCACAGTATTTGGCGAGGCCTCACTCTCTGTGGGAGCATTTTTTATAGCTATTTTCACTGCATATATTTGGGGGATCAGAAAAGCAATCACAGATATCGAATCAGAAGGCAACAAGTTCCCGATCGGTAAAATATGGGGATTTCTATTGAAATATATTGCACCGTTTACGATAATCATTGTCTTTATCTATACTGTGTGGTCAATATTTGCAGGATAGATTAGAACATTGAAGATGTTATTATTTATATGATAAGGTTTATTTATGCATGCTAAAGAATCTATACACTCCAATTGCGGTGTAGTAGGAATATATGGACATAAAGATGCTTCACAGCTAACATATCTTTGCTTATTTGCCTTGCAACACAGGGGGCAGGAGAGTGCTGGGATTGTATCTTCCGATGGAAAGAATTTTAACCATTTGAAAAAAAGAGGACTGGTCTCTGATATCTTTTCAGATCCCAATACCTTTAACAAACTTCCAGGATATATTGCGATCGGACATAACAGATATTCAACGACCGGTGGTGATATTGAGGCAAACGTCCAACCCCTGGTTATGAATTTGAAAGAAGGCCCGATAGCAATATCCCACAACGGCAACCTGGTGGATTCAAGCATCCTCAGGGCTGAATTAATGGATAGGGGATCAATATTCCAGACAACTACGGATAACGAGATTTTAATACATCTGATAGCCAGATCCAAGAAAGAATCATTTTCTGAAAAGGTCAAGGAGGCGGTTACAAAGGTAAAGGGAGCATATACTCTCGTTATAGCAAACAGAAATGAGCTGACCGCCGTCAGGGATCCAAAAGGATTCAGGCCCTTATGCATCGGTCGTAAAGAAGGCGCTTATATTTTTGCTTCCGAATCCTGTGCACTCGACCTGATAAATGCAAAGTACATAAGGGACGTTAAACCTGGAGAGATGATCGTAGTAAACGAAGATGGTTTTCACTCTGAAATGATCTTTCCGGAAGAAAAGAAAGCATACTGTATATTCGAATACATATATTTTTCCAGGCCTGACAGTAAGATATTCGGCGATAATGTTGACAAAACAAGGCGCCGACTCGGAAAAAATCTGGCAACTGAAAAACCGGCCGAAGGCGACATAGTAATATCTGTACCTGATTCAAGCAACACAGCTGCACTTGGATATGCGAGAACATCCGATATAAAGTTTGAGATCGGACTGATCCGAAATCATTATATCGGAAGGACATTTATTCACCCTATCCAAAAGCAGAGAGATTTTTCTGTAAGAATCAAATTCAATCCGGTTGAGGGTGTAATCAAGGATAAAAGAGTTATACTTATAGAAGACTCGATCGTCAGAGGCACGACTCTCAAGAAGCTTGTTAACCTAATTAAAAATGCCGGTGCGAAGGAAATACATGTACGGATAAGCTCACCTCCGATTATCTCACCTTGTTATTACGGAATGGATTTCCCGACTAAAAGCGAGCTCATTGCTAATAACAAATCAGTCGAGGAGATCAGAATGCATATGAAGGTTGACTCTCTTGAATACCTGACCCAGGATGGTTTACTCAAATCGGTAGAAAATGGTGATAATCACTATTGTACTGCCTGTTTTACCGGTGAATACCCTGTCGAAATTAAGGAGAGCTTTTCCAAAGGGCAGTATGAAGAAGATTAATAATCCCAGAGGAATGCATAATAAAAATAAACCTTTAGATTTAGAAATACTCCCGGATAAATGCGATCTTTGCGGTACATGCGTGGCTGTCTGTCCACCAAATGTAATGAATATTGTTCACAAGAATATATCTATCAACCACAAAGACTGTACATCCTGCTCACTTTGTATTTATATTTGTCCTTTCAGAGCCATCCTTGGACATAGTTGATCACAGGGGAAAAAAAACGAAATGCCGACTACCGATCTAAAAAAAAGCCATGACATTATAATAATTGGCGGCGGGCCTGCAGGTCTTACTGCAGCAAGGCACGCTTCCATAGCCGGTGCCGACACAGTCCTTTTCGAGAGAGATCCTGTGATAGGAAAACCTGTACGTTGCGGTGAAGGTATAAGTGAGAGAGGATTAAAAAGTTACATATCTCTCAATGGCCCCTGGATAGCAAATAGAATAAAAAAGGTGGACATGATAGCTCCCGATGGGAGCAGAGCCAGCTTTGAATCGAGATACATCGGTTTTATACTTAACCGTGAGGTCTTTGAGCAGGAACTTGCAAAAAAAGCTGAGAAGTTAGGAGCGAAGATAATATCTAAGGCGGATGTTACCGGTCTGTATTTTGATAAAAAGGGGAAGCCATCAGGTGTGAAACTGAATTACTGCGGTCAGGAATTTATCGTCAAGGGCAGTATCATCATCGGTGCCGACGGTGTAGAATCTCGTGTTGGTAGATGGGCTGGGATCAACACTACTACAAAGCTAAAAAATATGGAATCCGCTGTACAGGTAGTTGCAGAGGATATTGATGTTGATCCTGATATTTGTCAATTCTATTTCGGAAATAAAATCGCCCCGGGAGGATATCTCTGGATATTTCCTAAGAGCCGCAGCCGGGCAAATATCGGGATAGGTATCTCGGGGGACCGCTCGATTGAAATGCCAGCGGAAGACTATCTTGATAAATTCATGAAAGAATATTTTCCGGATGCCAGGATAACCAACAGAGTAGCAGGTGGGGTTCCGTGCAATCCCAGGCTTAAAAACATTGTAAAAGGTAATGTTATATTAGCAGGTGATGCGGGGCACCAGGTCAACCCGCTGACTGGAGCAGGAATTGCTAATGCCCTTCAGGCAGGAAAGATAGCCGGAGAGACTGCGGCAAAAGCAATCGAATCAGGAGAAATCAACTATGATATACTAAAGAAATATCCAGAAAGATGGTTCAGGTCTCGCGGGAGAACTCACAGAAGTGCAACTAACATTAAAAACTATATCCACAAGATAAGCGATAAGAAGCTGAACGATCTAGCCGGGCTGATACGGAAATTACCGGAAAATGAACGTTCCCTTTTGAAACTTTTTTTATTTGTTGTGAAAAATAAACCCGAATTAATAATAGACGCTGTTAAAATATTTAGGAAGTTCTGATTATGTCAATTTTCGATAAACTTAAAAGTGGGCTGCAGAAAACCCGTGATGGATTTTCAAATAACTTAAAATCAATTCTCGCTTCAAATAAAGGATTGACCGAGGAACTTATCGAGGAAATCGAAGAAACACTGATAACAGGTGATATAGGTGTTGACACTACATTGAATCTGATTGAAATAATGCGTGAACAACTCGGCAAGGAAAAAAATCTGACATATGAGCAGGTTATCAGTATATTAAAGGAAGAGTTAATTAACGAATTCAATGCGATTACCGCAGGAATACCTTTTAAGAATGTAACGGCAAAGCCTCATGTCATTCTTGTAACCGGAGTTAACGGCACCGGAAAAACAACCTCTATAGGTAAACTTTCTCACTTTTACAAACTACAAGGGAAAAAAGTCATTCTTGCTGCGGCTGATACATTCCGTGCGGCAGCTGTTGAGCAGCTCGAAGTTTGGAAAGACAGGGTAGGTGTAGATTTAATTAAA
>JANQEH010000051.1 GCA_028278455.1 bacterium | reverse complement strand
GTGCCGCCAATTATTATTTTATCATCATAAGCTGAATGGTCCATTGCCACATTATAAAACTGGGAAGTAGTATAACCGAAATTCAGGTTTTCCCAAAATGTCTTCGCACTGGAATACAAATACCTGTTGTTCCTCCATACCCCCCCGTCATTTGCATTGTATAACCAATCAGGATCGGACGGTTTAAAGAAAATAACATGTTGATCGACATGATGATAAATATGGCTGGAATTACTTATGATATTTGTTTCTGAATCTGAATTAAAGCCATTTGTTGAAATATATAGATGGACTCCTCCTATAAGAACTATATCTTTATTATGCGGCGCAACTGCAATAACAAGATCATAACCGTCATGGGAATGAAACTTAATATCGCTGTTTTCGCTAGTAGGTAGATTTTGTGAAAGATCAGTCCAGTTACCACCATCTCCCGAACCATCTCCTGACAAATATGTGTATTTGAAAAGGCTGTGGTCATTCACTCCGTATTCCGGAGAATTACTCAGAAAATACACCTCATCCGGAGCAGCCTCAGAATTAGCTAAGACTATCCTCTTATGAGTTCCTTCTACCCAGTCTGCAGGAGAAACCTTTGTCCAGTTTATTCCATCAATTGACCTGAAAAGACCCTCAAAATGCCCGGCACTCCAATTTGTCGAAAAAGGACTTCCTATAGCAGCAAAATACACGTTTTCATCAGTTATTAAAATATCACTATATGGAAAAAATATTAAGTTTTCCATATCAAATAAACCATCCGTACCGATGACTTTCTCCCAGTTTTCACCTCCGTCAATACTTCTCATTATCCCGGAGTAACATGCTGCCAGAACCTCGTCCTGCTCCGTATTATTCGGATTTGTAATCACTTTCCAGACACAATCGAAGCATTGATCAAATCCGGGTACAGTTGAGCTGGTATTGCTCAATAGCTGCCATGAGTTTCCGCCGTCAATTGATTTATATATTCCATTGCCGTACCAGCTCGAACCATGATACTCCCCGGTCCCGCAATACCAGATATGAGTTTTACCCGGACGAACATCCTGAACCACACTTGATACGATGTGTATCTGACCGGGTTTTGTAGTCTTTGTCCATGCCCTTCCATCATTCTCCGACAACCACATTCCACCGCTGATTCCCCCGGCAAGTATTCTGCTTTCATCTGATATGTCAATTGCCAGAGCCCGAGTTCTGCCACCAACGTTTTTGGGACCACGTTGAGTCCATAAGGATGATTGTATTTTAGAGTTCTTTGACAGTGGATCTTTGAAGTACCTTTTGGGCATTTTATTGACATGATCCAGCATTTTGCGGGTATAACCTGAAGGATATCCTATAATATCTCTGAATTGCTTGTCCTTATCGTTATTCCAATCAACATTATCCATACCCATACTTTTTTTCCGTTCTTTAGTGATATACGACGGAAACGGTTTCCTGTTTATTTTGTCTTCCAACTGCCCGTATATAATAGAGGTGTATGATCCACCGTTCTGAATAGTGTTAAAGATATACGCGAATGATGTGCATAGAATTATTATTAGAACTATACCGGATAGAATTAAAATTTTTCGTATCATTGTGCCCTCAATAATTATTATTCTACTGCTATATACCCAATTATGGTAATTATTTTCATTCTTTGAATCCATACCGGAAAATTCGGAAACCAGGGAATTCATCAGAAATAATAATGTGACCGGCTGCCATTAGAATAACAACAGAATAGTATTGTTATTGCCTATAGTTACTGATACGTTTTAATGCGGCAAAATCCCTAAAACCGGAGTTTTAAAAATATGGATTAGAATACATAGGTAGGATTGGGACAAATTGAATGAAATTAATGACTAACGAATTCAACAGACTTCTATATCAGGTAATGAGATTGAAAATGTTATACCTTTAGCCTGATTGGTATTGAATTTGACCTCACCACCAAGATATTGTTCACCAAAAAGTTTCATAATATAAGTTCCCAGACCGCTGCCTTTCTCTTTCTTTGAGGTTACGGACCTTTCGAATATCCTCAATGCAATATCTTCCCGGATAGTGCCCTTATTATTTACATAGAATGTGGATTTATCGGACTCCTTTTCTACCCAGACAGTAACAGATTCGCCTTTATCGATTGCTTCAAAGGCATTTTTTACCATATTTGACAACACTCTCATAAGAAGATTAAAATCAGATACAAATTCGAAATTAACATCAGGTTCGACAATTTTAAGGTTCTTTTCCTCAGAAAGCTTATTTACCATAAATACACTTTTGAGGGTAGATAAAACATCTAAAACATTCAATTTCTGTTTATCCACAGAAAGCTCACCTGCTTCGGCAAGCATTAGCGATTTCTGTTCATTAATATCTGAGCTGAGCCTTTCGGAAAGACGGAGTATCTGTTCGGCAGCATTTTGGGGATCATCCATTTTCAACATTTCACTCCACCCCATTAGACTTAACAGAATATTCTGGATATCATGAAAGAAAATACTCTCCAGTGTTTCACGTCGTTTTTGTGAGCTTATATCCTGCAGAACAAAAACCAGTAATTTTTGCCCTGATATTTTGATCGGCGTAGATTTTACCTTAAAATCAATACTGATTTTCTTGGTTTCATTTTCAACGACAATACTGCATTCACCTTTTACGGGAATATCTTTCTCAAGACTTGCCATAGTCGCAATCACTGCACCGCATGTTTTACATGCTTTCGAAGTTCCGCATCCCCCGGGTCCATCCCTGAAATGGATACATTTTAATGCCTCACCAGCCCTCATTCCGACTAGACTGGAAGGAGATTCTTTCTGCAGAAGATCCAGCACCTCTTCATTTGCCGCAAGTATTTGTCTCTTATCATTCAAAACAAGTACATATCCGTTAAGAGATTCCAGTACGACTTTAATGATCGGATCATTATTAACCAGGTCGGAAACAGATTCAAGTTTCTTTTTAGAGATTCGTTCCGGTGGGGCAAAATGGGTATTTATTCCATTATTCATAACAGCCTCATTGATTAATTGTACTGCTTAATCACGATACAATGAGAATATAACCGGTATGATAGAAAAACTAATAATCCCATTCATTGGCAGATCAACATAACATCCGTAAGCCAAAATGTTACTATAAATATAACTAATTTTTTGTAAAATGAAAGAGATAATTATCTCTAGATGATCTGAAACAAACACATTTGAGATACATTCTCACATCTGCTGTGTATCAAATAATGCTTTCCCGTTCAATATATAGAGGTAATCTGTTTCCCTGAGAAAATAACAGGAAATATACTGATATGTTCAAAAATCATAAATCGAAAGAAAAAAGAGAAATGTTTCCATGCCCGGGGTAATAATCATTCATATCTCAGTGCATCTATCGGACTGATACTTGCAGCTCTTCTTGCAGGAAAAGTACCGAATACAATTCCCACTACAGCAGAGATCCCGAATGCCAGCACGATAGATATCGGAGTGATAACTGTCACAAATTCTGCAAAACCACTTACAAATCGAGACATCATAACACCGAGTATCACACCTGCAAAACCACCGATCAGACTGAGTTCTACAGATTCGAACATAAATTGATATAAGATCTCCTTGCTCTTGGCTCCCACAGCCCTGCGAATACCTATCTCCCTTGTCCTCTCAAGAACAGAAGCAAGCATAATATTCATGATCCCAATACCTCCGACAAGTAGAGATATCGCCGCTATCGAACTCAGAACCATATTGTAGATCTGCCTTTCTCTCTCCTCCTGTTTTAAAAGCTCGTAGGGGATTACAATATCGAAATCATCGTTGTTATGATGCCGTCTCGACAGAATCCTCCTGATAATTGATGCTGTTTCAACAAGGTCTTCAGATTCACTGACTTTTATAGTCAGCTGGTCTATCTGGCTTGCAAACTGGTTCTCTTTATTAAAACGTCTAAGCATAGATGAAAGGGGAATATAAATATCATTATTGAGGTTTCTTGCGGCCAATTCTCCCACAGTTTCTGTGAACAAAGCCTTTGAACCAAGAGTACCGATAACCTCAAACCATTGGTCGTCAATTTTGACCTTTTTACCGATAGGATCTTCCACAGGGAATAATGATTTTGCAGTTTCAGATCCCAAAACGCAAACTCGAAGTTCCTTTTTATGGTGCTCCTCATTCAGGAATGACCCAAGCTTTGTTTCATAATTAAGGATAGAGCTGAATGTAGAAGTGATACCTACAAGTGTTATCTTTGAAGAATTGTCTTCATACTTTGCTTCCGTCTCTATCTCGGCCTGCGGAGCTACTTCCTCAAGAGTCGGGACAATTTCCATCACTGCGTCTGCATCACTTAGAGAAAGTCCCTTTGAAAACTTAGCACGCACCTCCTCAATTTCAGTATCGGTTAATGCTTTTTCCCTGACAATAACATTGTTCACACCCAGCACTTTGAATTTTTCGAGCGCTTCCTTTTTAGCTCCTTCTCCGATAGACAGCATCGCTATTACTGCAGCAACCCCGAATATTATTCCAAGCATAGTCAGGCTGGACCTGAGTTTATGCTGTTTAAGGCCATCTATACTAATCAGGAAATTCTCTTTCATCTGCATGAGAGCTTCATCCTCTTACTTGAATATTTTATTTCCTTCTTCAATGTCACCATACACCACCACGTATTTATTGTTTATCGGACCTAAAGTCACAACAGTTCGATCATTACCTTTCATGACATAAAATTCATCGCCGTCCTGTTGAACATAATCGTTATTGATATACATAACATCTTTAATCTCGGAAACAACGAATTCGCAGCTAACAGTCATCCCCGGTCTGAGAATATCGTCGATCTCATCCAGCAGCACCTCTACGTCAAATATCTTGATCTTTGACTCACGATCTTTATTATGTGACACATTGCTAATCGAGATAACAGATCCTTTAAATTCTTTCTTCGGGAATGCATCCAGCCGGACCAGCGCACTCTGACCAATAAATACCTTTCCTATGTCAAGTTCATTAGCAGAGGTTATAACTTTCATTTTACTTAGGTCGGGGAGGTCAATTACCGGCATTCCCCAGTAAAGCTGATCACCGATTTGAATTTTCTTACCGGACATCCAGCTTTTAGAATATGCTACAATTCCGTTTATGGGCGCTTTCAGCTTGTAAGCCTCAATTGCATTTTCCGCCTGCTTGATATCTCTTTTGATCTGTTTGATCTTTGTTTCAGTAATCTTTCTATCTTCATCATGGATCTGTTTTGTAGTTTCAATCTTCCTTTTTGCCCTTTCCAGATTTATTTCAACTATCTTCAGCCTTAAACGTGAGATTTCTTTTTTCTTCTCTGTTTCGAATTCTTCCTGCTTCAGGCGTAGTTTGGCTGACCTAAGATCAGCTTCTTTTGAAAGAAGGTCTGCATTGAGTTTTTTCAGTTCATTTCGCTGAGATACTTCCTGTTT
>JANQEH010000031.1 GCA_028278455.1 bacterium | reverse complement strand
TGCTTTCTTATCGTAACACCATATGCATCATCTTTTAAGCGCCAGATTGAAAGCAGAATCAGTTCTTCAGGTTTTGATAAAATCTCCATGATTGCCCCGCAATTTATGATTCTTTCTTTCTTACAGAATAAATAACGAATGAAAATAAAAAAAGTTGCCATGTTTTTTTCTTTATATCAGAATAAATAATGAATAAATACTTTTTAAGCACACTCTCAATGTATAATGGTGTATCTCTTATATGTTTGATAATGATTATCTATAATATTGCTTCTGCAGGTAACGCGGATTGAAGTCTGATGTTACCTGCAGAGCATTATTTGGAGATTATTTTTTGGAATACTCCCTTAGAATCCGGATCACATCCATGTTACCATAGATTGATGCCATGTGCAGTGGTGTTCTGCCGTCATTATCCTGAATTTTGATATTTGCCCCCTTTTCACAAAGCATTTCTGCCACATCCGGTTTTCCATAGATTGCTGCATAATGCAGTGGTGTTCTGCCGTCATTATCCCGGACTTTTACATAAGATTTGTTCTTTAGAAGTGCTTTGGCAACATCAGAATGACCATATATTGCAGTATAATGTATAGCTTGTCTTCCATCCCTGTCGGTTACGTGAACATTAGATCCATTTTCGAGCAGAAGTTTCGCGACTCTTTCCTTCCCGTAAATAGCTGCATAATGGATTGGAGTCCTGCCGTCATTATCTACTATTATATCTTTTGCTCCGTGCTTCAGCAGCATTCTCGCCACCCGGGAACTTCCATAAATACCTGAATAATGCAGCGCGGTCCGGCCGTCATTATCCTGCGCATTGACATTTACTCCTTCCTCCATAAAAAGGTTCGAGATCCCGGAGTTTCCATAGATAGCCGCCAGATGTAAAGGAGTTCTGCCATCCCGATCCCTCTCATTCAAAATACCCTGGCTGAAAACAACTGCTGGAATAAAAAGAACCAGGATAAGAATAAGTGTGATTTTTCTCATTGTTTACTCCTGTAAATTTACTTTTATATTGATATCCATTTGAATTATCTGCCTTTTTTCAGATAAATATTACCATTTATTGTCCTGATGTATACTTTATTCTTCGCTCCTTTATTCTTGCCTTTTGCGGTTAAGTACTTCACATCATATCTGTTGCTGCTTCTTCTTCTATCTCTGTCCCATCTTCTCGGTCTTTCCCATTCAGCCGATTCCTCGATCTCCAGCTCGAAATCTGTTACGACTTTATATCTTCCTCTGCTTCTTCTTGTATATTCGATCTCGATATCGACATCCATCGAGAAATCCTCAGGTACTTCAAGCTCAATATCGCCGGAAAGTGATTCAAGTTCCACGTGCTTGTCACCCGATTCGGGATCACCGACAATTTTGACTGTAATATCGCCGGAATAGGTTATAGCTTCAATCCATCCGTCCAGTTCATCAACTTCGATTCTGCCTCCCATGGTCTCAGCAAGTACATGATCAGCAGCAGATCTAATCCTGACATCACCGCCCATTGTCTTTACATTGGCTCCTTGAGGTGCATCATCAACCCTGATCGGGCCTCCCATAGTTTTTATTCTTACCTCTTTTCCTGTTGATCTCCCTCGTCTGTCAGTTACATTCCTGTGGATAACGTTCCCGCCCATAGAAGAGGCATCGAGATCCCCAACGACATCTTCGATAAGGACCTGGCCGCCCATCGTAGATACCTCACCGTCAAGTTCACTGTTAATTACCTCTATTGCTCCACCCATGGTCGAAAGGTTTATATCGCCTTTCAGGTCGTTTAATTCAAGATCACCACCCATTGTTTGACCTCTGAATTCACCCTCCAGGCCGGTAAGCCTTATACTACCACCCATAGTCTCGACTCGAACATTGAATTCCTTCGGTACCTTTATCTCAAACCGAAGATCTGACCTGTCATTCCTCCTGTACCTGTCCCAGTTTCGCGGTTCGTACACTTCAATGTAGACACCTCTGTTTTTCTTTGAAATTTCTATCTCGTAATCTTCCAGGTCTCTATATCTCTCACTCACTGAAATAAAAACCTCATTTTTATCCCATCCCTCTATCTCAATCGATCCTCCGGTATCAATATCGATGTCTATCCATTCTCTTTTTTTGACTTCGAAACTCTTTTCAAGAACTTCCTGTGCATTCACCATACCTGCTAACAGGATTACAACTAATACCACAATAAATATACGTTTCATTTTTATACATCTCCCTGGATTATTCATATTTAAGTGCTTTGACAGGATTCGCTATAGCTGATCTTACAGCCTGGTAACCTATGGTCAGCAAAGAAATTATAAATGCAGAAGCCGCGGCGACCAGGAATGATATCCAACCCATGTTGATTCTGTATGCAAATCCCTGCAGCCAGTTCCCCATTGAAAAATACGCAATTGGCCAGGCTATGGCATTAGAAATCAGCACGAGTTTTGTGAATTCTGCAGAAAGGATTGTAACTATCCTGGTTACTGTTGCTCCGAGTACCTTTCTCACACCAATCTCTTTTTGTCTTTGTTCTGCAGTGAAAGAAGCAAGGCCGAAAAGCCCGAGGCATGCGATCAGGACCGTTAAAATACTGAAATAGCCGTATATTTTCTGCATCCTCGATTCAAACCTGTATCTGTTGTCAAACCTTTCATCAAGGAAAAAATGATCGAATGGAGCCTGCGGATTGAACCTGTTCCATATATCTCTCACACCCTCAACTGTTGTTCCTATATCGTCGGTATTCATTCTGATTGAAAAATAGCTTACCCTTGTAGAAGTCATGCCTATTATCAGCGGCTCTATCCTGTTATGGAGAGAATGAAAATGAAAATCTTTGACCACACCGATAACAGTGCTTCTACCGCCTATTTTCTTGCCTACCGCAGATGTCCAACCTATATCCCTTACAGCTGTCTCATTCAGTATCACGCCTGTTCTTCTGTCAGTCGGAAAATACCTCGAGAAATCCCTCCCTTCCACTATCTCGAGGTCGAAGGTGTTAATAAAATCATGGCCAACATAATAATTATTAAGCAGGATCCTATCTTCGGGCTGGCCTCCTTCCCATGTATAGCTTGAAGAGCTTCCCCCAAATCCGGGCAGCACGTCTGAAACCGTAGCGCTTATCACATCAGGACGTGAAACAAATTCTGAGATCATAGACTCGTATTTACTGATACCCATACTGCCCCTTATAGGCAGAAGCATTACCTGCTCTTTATTAATCCCGAGATCTTTATCTCTTATGAAATTCAGCTGCTTTAATATTACCAAAGTACTTATTATCAATGCTATTGAAATTGAGAATTGTGTGACAACAAGTCCTTTCCTAATCAATGCATTTCTTGTTCCGCTTCTGACTGCACCTTTAAGTACTTTTACAGGCTTGAAAGATGATAGGAACAGCGCAGGGTAACTTCCTGCGAAAAGTCCCACAACAGCAGTAAGAAGAAGGTATTGAAGTAAAACCTTATTGTCATTGAAAACGTTAACCACAAGATCTTTTCCTGTCAGCTCGTTAAAGGTCGGAATTAATAGTTTTACAATGAGCAGCGCTATACCCAGTGAAATGAAGGCAAAAACAAGAGATTCACCTATGAATTGTCTTATCAGCTGCATTCTTCCTGCTCCCACTACCTTTCTCATGCCAACTTCATTTGCTCGAGTTGCAGATCTTGCAGTCGACAGGTTCATGAAGTTTATACATGCGATGAATAAAAGTGAAAAAGCTATTGCCAGGAAGATGTATACATATTTCTTGTCAATTCTACCGGGGATATTTGCAATATTCTCCTGATCGAAATGCAGATCACTGAGAGGTTGCAGATGCAGCTTTGTTATGCTCCTTCCACCTCTTTTTTCTGCAAGATATTCCCTTAACTTTGCATCGAGTATTTGAGATTCACTGTTTTCCGGTATCAGTATAAAAGTATGCAGTGTATTTGATCCCCAGTTCTGTAAGTAGTTTTTACCGTATACCCTTTCTATTGTAGGAAAAGATATAGCTATATCAAACTGAATGAAGGAATTTATTGGCAACCTGTCTGTTACGCCCGTAACTCTAACTTCAAATCTCCCGTCGAATTTCAGGGTTTTACCAATTGGATCTGAGTCTCCGAAATATTTCTCTGCTATCTCTTCTGTAATAACACACGTATTCTTTTCTTTAAGTACATTCTCCGGATTACCTATTTTCAGTGGTAGATTGAATATTCTGAAGATTGATGAATCCACGTGGACAATATTCTGCTCATAGAACTTCTTATCTTCGTAGCTTACAAGTATTGTCCGGGTGGTAGACCATCTTGCTGCTTCAATAATTTCCGGCATATCTTCCATGAGAGACGGAGCAAGCGGCACAGGGGTTACCGCTACCGGAAGTATTCTATCGACATAGTGCTGCCTTTCGATAATCCTGTAGATGCTATCAAAATTAGGATGGTGTTTCTCATATCCAAGCTCATTCTGAACATAGGCAAGGATCAATATACAGGCGGCCATACCCGCTGCAAGCCCTGAAACATTTATCAGAGAATATGCTTTATATTTCAGCAGATTCCTGAGTGTTACTTTCAAATAGTTTCTGAACATAGTGTCTCCTGTTGTTAATTACTATCTCCCCTTTCTGATATAAATATTCCCGTTCATCGAAGAAAGACTTATCTCAACACCCCCGCCGTTGAGTTGATATTCTCTTGAACTTCTGCTGTACCTTCCTCTTCCGCTTGATCTTTCCAGTGTAAAATCATTATCTATATAGATCTCGTCGTTTGTCTTCATATAAAGTGTAGCTTTAGATTCAGCAGGGAGGGTAAGGTCGATTGCGCTGTTTAGTGTGCGCAGTATTACTTCATCCGAAAAGGTGAAAGTAACAAAATCGATTATAATATCTCCATTGGTGGAATACAGATCTACCGGAGCCCCCGCTTCCCTGACTTCGATATCACCGTTAAGAGTCTTAACTTCGATCCTGCCTTTAACATTATCGATTTTCACATCACCGTTCAGAGAATTTTCGATAATCAGAGTCGCACCTTCAGGCACATATATATCGGCATCTACTTCCTTCAACCGGCTGTGACATTCGATATTTATCCTGTTTCCTTCCGTTTCGAGTTCAACTGAATCTCCGTCATATACTCTTCTCATTCCTCTTATATCCCTGTCAGGTCTTCTCTGGCGGCCGTGAATATCCACTTCGACTTCATCTTTATTGCTTCCTTTTATTGAAATATCTCCATTTCGCCAGTTTATATAAATCGTGCCTTCTTTTGAAGGATCCTCGAATTTTGCCCGCAGCCCGTCATCCCTGATCTGGGAATAAGCGAATCCTGCTGAGCAAAATATACTTAGTAATATTGACAGATATATTATTCCGGTTCTCTTCATTTTCTAACTCCTTAAGCTTTTAGAGATTCTATCGGTTCTTACGGATATATATACTTCCGTAATTCGACGATATTTCTATATCGATACCGCCACCGTTAATATTAATAACCTGCCTGTTTGTGCTTCTTCTTCTTCCGCGGCTTTCCCTGTCTGAGGACATTTCAAACTCCTCTGCTATCCATATACCGTCTGTAGTCTTAAGATCAAGAGTAGCTTTAAGGTCCACTGGAAAAGAAAGGTCTATATCACTGTATCCTGTTTTGAATGACATGGGCGATTCTGTAGTAACATTGTCCAGTGTAGCCGTAATTTCTCCATAAGTCGAATATGCGACAACAGGTCCGGTTACACGGTCAAGTTTAATCTCACCGTACTGAGTTTGAACCTCGATCTCTCCCGAGATCTTCTCGATCTCAATACTTCCATATAGTTTGTTTTCGAAACTGATCATGGTATTCTCCGGAACAGAGATCAGTACATTGACCGATTTGGGATTGCTGTAACACGATATATCGATTCTGTTGTTTCTTTCTTCATACTCGATCGCGTCTCCCATAAAGACACGTCTCAATCCGCGGGATTTTGCTCTTTCCTCGCGGTCATCGCGGTCCTTGTCGGTAAGCTCTACCGTAACATCTTTCCCGTCATAACCCCTGACAATGACCTTGCCGTTGTTCCATCTAATATCGACTCTTCCCGGTTTTGACGGATCGCTGAATGAAATGGTCTCTTCTATCCCCGAAATGACTTTCTGAGCGAAAACTGAATTAGCGCTCAATACAAAGCAGACACCGATCAACAGAATCATGAATGTTTTTGCATTCTTCATTTTTATATCCTCCTTAAGCAGGTTAATAATATTTCTTACTGAAATTTTCATTTTTTCCTCAACTTTATATATTTGGTCTATCGTTTCTTTCTCAGGTATATATTGCCGTAAGTAGCTTTAACTCCGATCTCCTTACCGCCGCCGTTTACTGAATATAAGACATGCTGCTTATTCCAGCCCCTGCGGCTCTGTCGTTTCTGATCCAGGTCAAAGTCTGTGTAAAACTGGTTATTCGTCCTTATCTCGATATCAAATTTTTTGTCTGCGGGGATAGTGATATCAACATCGTCATAGCTCGCCTCGAAATAATAACGGTTGTCGCCTGATAGATCTTCAAGCTCCACTTCGACATCGGCATATTTCGAGACTGCGCTGATCGATCCGGTGATACCCATCAGCATAACATCATCATATTCTGTATCCACATAGAGTTCACCGGTAAAATCTTCAACATGGGCATTTCCGTGGTTCTCCTGTTCGATATCCAGGACTATATTCTCTGGTACCAGAATTTCGGCATTAATTGATCTTGATCTGTCATAATGGTTGTTCACCATATTGCCGTAGGATTCCCTAATGTATCTCGGCCTGCTGTTGCAGTCCAGAATCACTTCGCCTCCGCGGACTTCATATTCCACGCTGTCATCATACCTGCTGAATCTCCTCATGCCCCTCGATCTTTCCTCATCGTCATCGTCGTTGCGGTCTTTCAGGTTATTATAAATTTTGATCTTTACAGTTTTTCCCTTGTGGCTTTTGACACTTATATCACCGTTGCTCCAGAAGATCCTTACTTTTTCCGGCTCTCCCTTGAACCGGATCTCGGTTTCATCTTCCTTTATAACCTCCTGCGCATTTACTGCAGAGAAGCTCAGGAAGATCACAAAACATAAAGTGAAAATTGAAAGTTTTTTAAAGTAATTCATATTTATCCCCTGTAACTTTTATGATTCCAGCATTTTGATTCCCAGGTCGAGACGCTTTTTGACCTCATCTGTTATCTGATCATTCTTCATCATTTCTATGAAGATATTCCTTGCATCTGTCTCTCTGATAGCTACAAGCAGGTCAATGAGCGCTATCTGGATAGTCGGGGTATTCTGGGTTATAAGCGTATGTATAAGCTGTTCCCTTACCCCATCATTATCGGCGAAGTTGTAAATTGCGTCAATCCCGGCAAGTTTTACATTCATATTCGGATCGTCTTCAATAGTTGTAAAAAGAGCATCGAGTACTTTATCATCCGCATCCTCAAGTTCAGCAGCGAGCCTTACCGCCCTTAACCTCTGGCTGGGGGAAGTATCCTTGAGCATCGAGATCATCACGAGTTTCTCGAGTGAATTTACTTCGTTCTTCATCTGGGTGATCTCAGCTTCTTTCATGACATTCGACCTGTAAAGCTGAAAACTCATAAATGAACCGATCACGATAAATGCAACAACAGCTGCTGCTTTAAGGATATTGGGAAAAAACTGTCCCGTACTGTGGTGCAATACCCTCACAGGTTTTTCCTTTCCGGATTCCTCCAAACCAGCCCTGTATGCTTCTACCATTGAATAAAACTTATGCCTCAGGTCTGGTGTCGGGATGCCGTCGGGAAGCCCTTTCAGCTTGAGCCATAGTTTCTCGAGTGATTCCACTTCCTTCCGACATGCAGAGCATTTTTCCAGATGCCGGTTAAATTCCTGCAAAATTTTATCATCTATATCCCCTGAGATATAGTCGGAAATATGTTTTTCAAGATCTTTGCAGTTCATAGTTTTGCCTCATCAGATAATTCAATATAAATTGCTTTTAAATTCTTTAGTGCATGGTGTATTTTCGACTTTATCGTACCTACAGCAAGGTTTTTGATCTTCGCTATTTCGTCATACTTCATCTCGTGATATCTCTTTAAAGTCAAAAGTTCTCTGTCCGATTCTTTTAGCCTGCGAAACGCTTTTTCAAGTATCTTCACATCTTCAGACAGTTCGTAATCTTCCTGGACATTCACCTCACTCGTCATCTGCTCAACCACATCGTCGATCGAGGTACCGGTCTTTTTCTTTCTTACATGATCATAAAGAACATTCTGCGCGACTCTGTAAAGCCATGTTGTGAAGAGTCCGTCGCCTCTGTAAGTATGTCTGAATTTCATCAGTCTAAAGAACACTTCCTGAACAAGGTCTTCGCTTGTCTGCGGCTGGTATGTCGCTTTCAGAAAGTAGTTGTACATCTTCAGGTGGTGTCTTTCGAAAAGTATTCCGAGTTTGTCAAGATCACCAGCCTTTACTGCAAACATTATTTCCCTGTCATTCTGCAAAAGCTGCCCCGTTAATTTTACCGGCTGTTTCCCTTAAGGAGTCCTCTTTGTTAATTTCAGCTCTCGTAAGTATACACTGTTGTTTTACGTAAGAGTTTATCAAAATAACACATTTTTCTACTATTTTTCTGTAAAAAACATAAAAAAGATGAGATAGATGATTGATTGGGCAAATTTTAATGAAAAATATGGATGATTAACCAGCCTGGTTTAGGAAAAACGATCAAAGAACTATGCTGTTTAAAAGATAAATCATGTTAAGACCAGTATTTATATTCCTAATAAGAAAGCCGTCGTCTCCGCGGCAGCGGAGCTCCGGTGCCTCAAAGGAATTGTAGTAAAACCATTAATGGAAAGAGACAATTTTCGAAGAGAGTCGAGAAGAAGCATTATTGATGGCCGTCTCCTCATGAACGGCCTAGATTGAGAATTCCAGAAAAGCTTCTAATAAAATTATGGAATTACCTGATTATAAACTTTAATGCAAGGCAGCAAAAAAAAGGCAGCCGACCGGCCGCCTTTTCAGTAAAGTTATATTTAAAATTAGTGATGGTTAAACCTTGGATTGACTATATTATTATACATTGATCCAAAACGGTATGTCAGGCCGAAATTCATATGGTAATTCCAGTCCGATTTGAGCTCATAACGCCTTTCAAGTAAATCTTCAATCGAAGCTTCACCCTTTCGAATGTTGAGCTGATCCCTAACTCGTGAAACACTACCGTGAACATTGAATTGAAGACCTTTTGCAATACGGAAATTAAAGCCTCCCCAGAAATTAATCCTGTTAAATTCGGTCTTATTTAAATAGACCAAACCTTCAAGACTGGAGTAAATAGAACCCCATTTTTCCTGGATATTTGCGGATACTCCCAGAGAAGCTTTAATGAGAGTTTCCCTAGTTTTTAAATAGATCGTTTCTTCGTCATATTCGACAAATTCACCTCCGGTAGATAAAAGAAATACTATTTGTCTCCTTGTAGATTCTTCATAAGGGAAAATGTTATATTCAAGAGAAGGGTATATTGTCCCGGAGAATTTTATATTTGAGTATGTGGCAGATTCAATATCGCTAATGATCCCTGTCGACCAGTGATCTGAGATACTTTTAACTACAAGGCTGCTAAGATAGTGGCTTCTTCGAATATATTTTGTCTTGTAGACTTCATCATCTGTTGTATATTCGGTCCTATTCTCTCTATAACTTCCGTGGTATGAGAAGTACATTTTCCAGTCTTCTGTAGTTCTGTTAGCTGATAAACTGCCATTAGTCCTTATATTCTTATATGAATCATCCCCGCCATAGGAACCACCTACTCTAATTCTGAATGACCAGAAGTTCCATTTATCGGAAACTTCGGTTGTTGTTTGTTCGCTTGTTTCAGCATTATATTTAATCTCAAGATTATCAGCAAAAGGTGTTCTGGATATGTATCTCACTAATCCCATTTTAAGAAGATCGACAACGGCATCCATTCTTTCTCTATCCATTGCACCGGCGATCGTATAACATTTTAGAGTATCGTTAACACCAACAAAATTCTCCTGTCCAACAAAAGTTAAGGTATATTCAGTTCCTCCACTTCCAGTCCCCAGTTGGGTTTGCAAAATATAGACTTGTGCCTGTTTGGGATCCATTACATAATTAACGTAAGGTATTTCCCTCTTAACATGGTCGCTATACCACAGATTATCAAGATACACACGTACCGCCATTTCCTGGTCACTCTTGCCAGTATCGCCGATATCTCCGTTAGTTCCGTTTGTCTGTGCTGTTGACGATGTAAAAAATTGAGTCGTGAATAGAATAGTAAGTAATAGTGCTGCAGCTGTTTTTAAAATTCCTGCTGCCTTCATACGGTGTTCCTCCGATTTTTAGATAGATGATCCGGAAAACGGATTATACTTTGCAGCCAGTGCTATGCCCCTAAAATCGCAGCTAAACAGATCGTCGTCCAGACATACAGTATGACTGCCCATTATGTAAAAAGGTTTATAAAAAGCTTAAAATAGTCTTTTCGATTTGACAGTGTTACCTGTTCCCCTGATGCTGATACTCACCAACATCGTTCAGAATTGAATCAAATATTTCTCAAAATATTACCGAAGATCTTCTGAAATGTTATACGCAGTTACTGTTTTTCACTAACCAATACCTTGACAATTTAGCTTAAATATTGTAATTTGTTGTTTTCATTTTCATTCCATATTTATTGTGAACTACTCTCCAATCTATAAAAAGAAAGGTATATCCCATGAAAAGACTTTCTTTAATACCGTTTTCTCTATTAATAATACTGTTTTCAATCAATGTCTTTGCTCAGGACCGCCTTATCGGGGCCAGGTTTCCTGCGATATCTCCCGACGGCAGCACGATTGCATTTTCCTATGTCGGCGATATCTGGACAGTATCCGCTAATGGCGGCAAGGCCGCAAAATTAACAAACAATGTTGCTTATGAACGTGAGCCGGTCTGGTCTCCTGACGGCAGATGGATCGCATTTACTTCCAACAGGTACGGTAATAACGATGTATTCCTCATCCCTGCCGGAGGCGGAGATCCAGTTCAATTGACTTACCATACCGGTAGTGATATAGCATCTGATTTCACCCCTGACAGCAGATATGTGGTCTTCCGTTCAAGCAGGACCTCTTCAGCTGGAATATATAAGATCAGCGTTAACGGCGGAAATGCCGTTCCGCTTCTCGATACATACTGGAGCTATCCCTATTACGCGAAAGTACATCCGGATAATAGCGGGATCATTTTCGCTCTTGGAAGCGAGAACGGATACTGGTGGAGAGACGGTTACAGGGGCGCAAATAGTTCCAAAATATGGACAAAGGAATTTGACGGGCCGGCTAAAGAGATAGTGAACGATCTTTCCAATTCATTCTGGCCATCATACAGCAGTGACGGTGAAATGATCTATTTCGTTAGCGACAGAAATAACGGCACGAAAAATATTTGGTCTGCAAATGCTGACGGATCAAATCAGAGAACAGTCACACGGTTCAATGAAAATGATGTCACCTGGATGTCCGTTTCGGATAATAGTACTTTTGCTGTATATGAAAGGAATTTCGGTATAGGTATTACGGATCTGAGCAGCGGAAGATCCCGTGATATCAGGATCGATCTGCCTATCGAGACACGAACGAATTCATCCTTTTTTGTCAATAATGAAAATGTATCCGATTTCGCGGTGTCTCCTGATGGAAAAAAGATCGCGGCTGTTGTCCGGGGCGAGATATTCGTTATGTCGGAAGAAGGCGGATATGCAAGGAATGTCACGAACACTCCATGGCGTGAGGGCTACCTTACCTGGGATAAGGAAAGCAGAAATATCATATATGTATCGGATGTGGGTGCAGACAGGGAGATCTACAAGGTATCAGCCCTGGGAGATTCAGAACCTGTAAAACTTACTGACTCCGATACAGATAAACTCGATCCGAGAGTCTCGCCCGATGGTGAGTGGATATCATATTACAGCGGATCGAGACAGCTTAGAATGATGAAACCGGACGGTAGCGAGGATCAGCTGCTTGTTGAAGGTTATTTCCAGTGGCGCGGCGCCGGAGAGGCGGCATGTTCTCCGGACAGTAAATACCTTGCCTACGTTTCTGAAGAATCCGATGGAGATATTTTTGCTGTCAATATCGAGACTAAAGAAATAATAAAATTGACAAATACGGCATATGATGAATCCACACCTGTCTGGTCGGCAGATGGTAAAACCATTTATTTCGAATCTAACAGGTATGGCCATAGTTTCCCGGAATTTACGGGTAAATGGGATATCTATAAATTAGATCTTGTTCCGGAAAAATCTGAGTTTGACGAGGACGAATTCGAAGCTCTATTCGAAGAGAAGAAAGAAAAAGAGGATGAGGAAAAAAAGGAAGACAAAAAAGAAGATGAACTTAAAGTCGAAATAAACCTCGAGAACGTAGACCGGCAGACTTCGATGATCACCAATACACTTGGTAATGACGGAAGTATAGTTATTTCTCCCAAGGATAAGGAGACAATGTACTTTGTATCGAATATTGACGGCAGCAGGCATTTCTGGAAGATCAGTCTGGAGGATGATAATAACCGATATGAGCCGTTCATGCCGGCCGTAAGAAGCCCGTATAATATCCAATTTGATAAAAAGAACAACAAAATCTATTACACCAGCAGGGGCAGGATCGGCAGGATTAATCTGAACTCAAGAAAAAGTGAAAACGTCTCATTTACTACAAAGATCGAAGTAGATAAGACTGCAGATTATGAGCAGATGCTCGGAGAAGTCTATAACATCCTTCAGCATTATTTTTACGACGACCGTCACCACAACATAAACTGGAAAAGAACATACGAAAGTTATCTTCCGGTTCTGAAACAGGTCAGGGAGGACAATGATTTCTACGACTATGCAAATATGATGATCGGGCATTTGAATTCATCTCATACCGGGATCAGGGCGCCGAGATCGGGGATCCGTACGGAACTCCCAAGCGCGCATATCGGGGCTATTTTTAATTTCACAGGAAGAAACATAAAAGTCGACAGGATACTTAAGGACAGTCCTCTTTACAACCATAGAGATAAAGTTAGAACAGGTGATGAACTAATCGAAATTGATGGAGAGGCTGTGAATTCCAGCGGGAACATCTGGCAGAAACTAAACGGAAAAAGCGGTAAGCGTCTTAAACTCACTTTCAGAAGCGCGTCCTCAGGAGAGACCGAGGAAATTGCGCTCAAACCGGTATCGAGCTACGGTGATAACCGTCTTCAGCTTGAAGAATGGATCAAAAGCAGAAAGGACAAGGTCAAGGAAGCTACTAATGATGAGATAGCATACCTCTATATGAGAGCCATGGGCAGAGGAGATCTGCGGAGATTTCTGCTTGAGCTGGAAAGAGATGCCGTTCCGAGAAAAGGCCTTATACTTGACCTGAGATGGAATAACGGAGGAAATGTTCACGACAGAGTACTCGATGCCCTGACAAGGCCTGTATACGCGAAATGGACAGTCCGGGGGATGGCAGAGACTAACCAGTCTACCTATGGTTTCGCAGACAAACCTGTCGTCCTTATAATTAACGAAAGAACATTGAGCGATGGCGAAATGACAACTGCAGGTTTCATGGCCCTCAACCGGGGCAAGGTTGTAGGAAATACTACTTATGGATGGCTGATTTTCACTACCAGTCATGGCATGATGAATGGAGGATCTTTCCGCCTGCCGTTCTGGGGCTGTTATACTCTTGACGGTCAGGATCTTGAAACAAACGGTGGGATAAAGCCTGATATACTAATAATAAATGATCTCAATCATGACCTGAACGGGCAGGATCCGCAGCTTGACAAAGCAATTGAAGAGATCCTTAAGGATATCCGGAAAAGATGATCATAAGAAAAGGATATTATAATGAGAAAGCATATAAGATCTATCGCTTTTGTATTACTATCTGTATTATTAACTTCAAACCTGTCTGCTCAGGGAAAAAAAATCGAGAAAGCTCTTGATAATTGTCTGCAGGAGATAACCGAAATCCGACATCAAATCCACCAATATCCCGAGCTGGGTAACAGAGAATTCAAGACTGCAAAATTAGTCGCAGACTACTGCCGTAATCTGGGTCTTGAAGTGACCGAGAAAATAGCGCATACAGGAGTTGTTGCTATTTTAAAGGGAGGTAAACCAGGACCGGTAATTGCCGTCCGTGCTGATATGGATGCTTTACCTATTGTAGAAGAAGCTGACATTCCGTACAAATCTGTTGTAAAAACCGTATACCGCGGCCAGGAGGTCGGGGTGATGCACGCCTGCGGCCACGATATACATACTGCCGTTCAGCTCGGAGTGGTTTCTGTGCTTGCATCGATGAAGGATGAAATTCCCGGTACGGTCAAGTTTATCTTCCAACCGGCTGAGGAAGGCTCTCCTCCCGGTGAAAGAGGAGGTGCGGATCTAATGATTGATGAAGGTGTATTAAAAAATCCTGAACCTGAAGCAATATTCGGCCTTCATACTGGCGGTCCTCTCGGATATATAGGTTATAGTATAGGACCTGCACTTGCAGCTGTCGATGGTTTTTCGATCATAGTGAGGGGAAAACAGGCTCACGGTGCATCACCCGATCAGTCTGTTGATCCAATTGTAACTGCATCCCAGCTTGTACTTGCACTGCAGACTATCCGCTCAAGGAATCTTTCCCCGATCCAGCCGAGTGTAATAACAGTCGGTATATTCAGGAGCGGCAACAGATCAAATATCATCCCTCGTGAGGCATACCTCGAGGGTACTGTACGCACGTACGATCCTGAAGTTAGAAGCTCTATCGAAAAACGGATGCGAGAGATAACAGAAGGCATAACGAGCGCGGCAGGAGCTACCTTTGAACTGGATTACGGAAGAGGTAGTCCGGCTACTATAAACAATCCTGAACTTACGAGAAAAATGATCCCTACACTTCACCGTATTCTGGGTGAAGATAAAGTTATCGAACAAGAGCCGTTGATGGGAGCGGAAGATTTTGCGAATTACGCCCAGGTTATTCCGGGATTCTTCTTTTTCCTGGGGCATTCCAATCCGGAAAATCCAAGCGGTCCGCACCACAATCCGAAATTCCTTGCGGATGATGGGTGCCTGTCTGTAGGGATAAGGGCTATGGCAAACCTGGTAATGGACTACCTGAATTCAGGCGGAATGAAAAACTAAATTTACGTTGAGACTGTTATGCAGAAAAAATATAACAGAGTTTTTTGCAGTTTTTTAATTATTGCCAATATGATGATCAGCCTTGCTGCAGCCATAGCACAGGACAAGAGTATCGATAGGGCTGTCAGTGAACATATTGCTGAGATAACAGAAATAAGGCATAATATTCATCAAAACCCGGAATTGGGAAACAGGGAATTCAAGACTTCCAAATTAGTTGCGGATCACCTGACCAAACTCGGGCTTGAAGTTACAACGGGTATCGCTCACACAGGTGTCCTGGGAATTCTTAAAGGCGGAAAACCCGGCCCGGTCGTTGCTGTCCGCGCAGACATGGATGCCCTTCCAGTAACCGAGCAGTCCGACCTGCCATATAAATCAACAGTGAGGACAACTTATCTCGGCAAGGAAGTTGGAGTTATGCACGCCTGCGGTCATGACATTCATACTTCAGCTCTGCTCGGTGTGGCGTCTGTGATGACTTCGATCAAAGATGAGATTCCCGGTACAATAAAATTCATCTTCCAGCCTGCAGAGGAAGGAGTTCCCCGGGGTGAGGACGGAGGAGCAAGCATGATGGTCCGTGAAGGAGTGCTCGATGATCCGCGACCCTCTGCAATTTTCGGACTCCATACAGATCCTGCCTATAATGTTGGACAAATCAATTATGCTATCGGTCCTGCTATGGCTGCCGTAGACCGGTTCAGGATAATTATCAAAGGAAAACAGGCTCATGGAGCAGCTCCTGAAAAATCGATCGATCCGGTCGTTACAGCTTCTCACGTTGTTGTTGCACTGCAGACCATCCGTTCCCGAAATCTAAGCCCAATACAACCAAGTGTAATCACTGTCGGAGTTATTAGAGGCGGTGAAAGGTTTAACATTATACCTGAGCAAGTCATGCTCGAAGGAACAGTAAGGACATATACCCAGGCCGTCAGAGAAGAAATACAGAAGAGAATGAGAGAAGTTACAGACGGAATAACACGGTCAGCCGGTGCAACTTTTGAAATGAATTACAGCAGCGGTGGAATGGCTGTGATAAATAATAAGGATCTTGTAATGAACACCCTTCCGATCATGAAAAAAGTGCTGGGAATTGATAATGTTATAGAGACTCCTCCTCAGATGACAGGAGAAGATTTTTCAGTCTATGCCAATATAATCCCCGGCTTTTTTTATTGGCTGGGTGTGAATAATCCGGAGTATCCTTCCGGTTCACTGCATAATCCCACTTACAGGGCCGATGACAGCTCTCTCGAGGTCGGGATGAGACTGATGTCGAATATCCTGCTGGATTATCTGAAAAGGAATAAGGAATAGCTCTAATAATATTTAGTATTATTAATAAAATTTTCCCAAATAGTCTATTTACATGTTTTCTAAATGTCATTCTCTGCCTGCCACTATCATTTGGAGCGAAAGCGGGAATCCAGATAATTAGTATAATATAATGGGTAAACAGTATTACGTCTATATTCTCCCAAGTAAGAGAAACGGCGCACTATACATCGGCGTAAGTAATGGTCTAAAAAAGAGAGTCTATGAACACAAAAATAAATTAATTGGTGGTTTCGCCAAAAAGTATAAAATCCAAAATCTAGTCTATTATGAATTAACCCGGATATAAATAGCGCAATCCTGAGAGAAAGACATCTAAAGAAGTATAATAGGAAATGGAAATTAGAGCTGATGGAGAAGAATAATCCGGATTGGAAAGATTTATATCACAAGGTGTAGAAAGAGCTTTTTCTGGATTCCCGTTTGCGCAAGAATGACAGAATTATAAAGAACACTAACTTCTTCAACTACCTGCATTTCCCCATCCCGGGAACAACAATACTTATTGCATGGTTCAAAATTAATTATTAATATTAGGATACTCTAATAAACCGGAACTTTTAAAACAATGGCTGATAAGAACTTCATAATGGATCTCGGCAAGCTTCTGATTGCGGCGGCATGGGCTGATGGAAAACTGTCTAAAGAAGAGATCAACGCTCTTAGAGACCTGATATTTTCACTTCCCGGTCTCACAGAAAAAGACTGGAATACACTTGAACTATACCTCGATTCCCGCATCGGACCGGATGAAGCAGAAGACATTATGTCTACCGTATTGAATAGAGCACGTACAAGGAAAGACAGAGAAATTGTTTTCAATACAGTCAAGAAAATGATCGAATCCGATAATGTGGTAACTCCCGAAGAGAACCTGCTCCTCGAAAATATAAAATCTTCTCTTGAAAGCAGAAAGGGCGGGCTTGTATCGATGTTCAGCAGCCTGATGGGAGAAGCAGTAAAACACAGGCGGGACGGGTACAAAAGACAGGTTACAAGGGAAGAAAGGATCGATGATTTCATAAAGAACAATATCTATTTTAACCTTGTTTCAGAGATGGAAACGCAGGATGTTTACCTCGGTCTGCCTGACAAAGAGATAAGGATGCTATGTCTTGCAGCAGGCCTCATGGCAAGGGTTGCATGGGTTGATGAATACATTTCAATAGAAGAAAATGAGCTCATAAAAGAAGTACTCCAGGCGAACTGGGAGCTTGATGATGAGGTAGCCGGCCTCGTTGCGAATATTGCTTGCTCGAAAATAGCCAGGGGACTCGATTACGCACGACTGAGCCGGAGTTTTTATGAGGCTACCACTCGTATTGAAAGACTCGATTTCATAGCTGCACTTTTCGAGATCGCTAAAAGCTCTGACAAAGCCTCTCACAAAGAAATAGAGGAGATCAGGAAGATCGCCGATTCTCTGATGCTTAGCCATAAGGATTTCATCGCCGCAAAGATCGACATGCTGGAATAATTTCAATCCATTCAAGGGGGATTTCAGATGAAAAAATGCTGTAATATGTGTATCAGCGACAATATCGTTTGGGAATTTATCAAAGATAATGGTGAGAAAACTCTTGGTAATTGTGATTTCAATGCTAGTCATAAAAATGTATCTATAATCGATCCTCAGAAACTTCAAGGATTATTCGAACCTATTTTCAAATGGTATAAGGTTGATAATAAAAATGGTCTTTTATTTAATAAAGGTTTAAGTATATTTTCGAGTAAAATATTTGATAATTCAAAGCTTATTTCAGCTATTTTTCCAGATGGTAGGTACAGTTTTTTTCTTGAAAATAGAATATCATTTGACAAAAATAAATATAAGAAAGAACACAAATTGAAAGGATATCCAGAAAAACTATGGTATAAATTCTGTAAAGAAGTTAAAAATAAATATCGTTTCTTTGCAGATATAGATATCGAATTTGATAAAACATTTGACATTTGTAAAAGACCAATTTATGCTGGTGAGATTTTTTTTAGAGCACGTTTTAATATGGCAGGGAAAATTTTCAGTAAAGAAAAGATGGGAAAACCACCGCGTCAATCAAGCGAAAATTATAGAGCAAATGTAAAAGGGATTCCAGTTCTCTATTTGTCTTCGACTCGAGAAACAGCAGCTTTAGAGATACAATCATATAAAGGTGCAATATTAAATATTGCTGAATTTATAGTAGAAGAAGATTTAAATATTGTTGATTTAGCTCGAGATTCAACATTATTTAAAAGTATTTTGCCCTTCAAACTTGGAGAAGACTACGGTACTTATATTTTCTATCGTACTTTTCTTTGCGATATCGTGTTCAAACTCTTCATTCCCATAAATAAAGATAACAGAGATATTGATTACCTACCATGCCAAATTATTAGCGAGAAAATAAAGAAACTCGGTTATGATGGTTTAGGATTTTTAGGAATAAATGGATATAATCTAGTCTTATTTAAAGATAATAAAGTTAGGCTTACAAGGAATTCTCTTTACACCGTTGATGATCTTAGCGTTATAATTAATGAGAAAGATTCAATTGAATATAATAGTTGAATGAAGATCACCAGGTCCCAAATCCTGAAATTTTTTCCGGCTGTTGCTTTCCTCTGCGGGCTGGGGTGGGACAGCCTGACGATGACCCGTATCGATCAGCTGTTTGATAACATTTTTCTTCTCGGCTACCTTATCATCCTCGGCGGGATGATAATCCTCACTAACTTCATTGAAAAAGAGCTTATCCAAAATAAATACCTTTTGCGGTTTAAGAAATGGTACCCTTTTGCTATCCAGTTTTTCTTCGGCGGGCTTTTTTCCGGTTATACTGTTTTTTATTTCCAGAGTGCATCGCTTACCAAGGCCTCACTCTTCTTCCTGATAATCGCAGTCATGCTCATAATAAACGAATTCCTTGAAAAAAAATATACAAACATCTATCTGCAGTTAGGCCTCTATTTTCTCGCGAACCTGACTTTCTTCATATTCTTTATTCCCGTTATTTTCAAGACCATGGGATTGCATACATTCCTGATAGCGGGTATCATCAGCCTGGCAATTGTCGAGAGTATTGTCTATCTCTTCCAGAAGAAAGATATATTCGGCCACTACAGGCAGCTCATCGGATCGAGGCTGCTGCCGTTCCTACTTTTTTTCATGATAACATTCTTCTATTCCATGAATTGGATCCCTCCTGTTCCACTGTCACTCAAGTTTGCCGGAATCTTTCATAACGCCGCAAAAGTTACTAATAATTCCGGCAGACTGGAGTATGAACTGGAATTCAGGAAACCGCCGTGGTATAAACCCTGGCAGAGATCGGATGGAGTGATCTATAGAAATGTTAGCGGAAAAGCCTACTGTTTCAGCGCCGTATTTGCGTCAACAGACCTGAAAACATCGATATTTCATCACTGGCTGAGATACTCTGAAAATGATGATAAGTGGAATACCACCGACGAGATTAAATGTGACATCCGGGGAGGCAGAGAAGAAGGTTACAGGGGTTATTCATATAAGGAAAAACTGGTACCGGGCAAATGGAGGGTGGATATCCGAACCGAAAGCCATCAGCTTCTCGGTAGGCTTGAATTCGAGATAAGTGAAGAAGAGATTGATACTTTCGAATTCAAAAAATTACTCAAATGAGGATCTCAACCTATAAAAATATTGCTATCGTACTTCCCATGCTAACCAATTATTAATTACTTTATTAACCTTCGCCCTGGATGTTTACAGAATCCAGCACTCTAATTATTGATTCTTTTAACGCCTCTGCTATCTTCATTCTAATACTGTCGGTTGCAAGATAACTTTCTCCTTTAGAATTGGAAAGATACATAGCCTCGGTCAAAACAGCACCGTAGTTCGCCCTGTTATTCCAGATCACACCATATCCAACTCTCCTTACAACTCCCCTACCGTTCGGGAGCCTCCTTTGGAATTCATCCCTTATAATGCGTGCCAGTCCCTGGCTGTTCCGGTTCGCATAATAAACTTCCGATTGATTAACCGCCCTATTATATGCTCCGTTCGCATGTACAGAAATAAAAAGATCGGCTAACCAGTAGTTAGAAATCTCTTTTCGCCGGGAAATACTGACATTCCTGTCTGTTCTCCGAGTCAGAACTATCAGGATATCATCCCTTTCCTCCATTAGCTTCTCCAGTTTCAATGCAATATCAAGTACGACATTTTTCTCTTTGGTCCCGTTCCTCCCTACAGCACCAGAATGTCTGCCACCGTGTCCGGGATCAATTACTACTACGAAAGTTTCATTGAGATATTTATTGAAATTGATTTCGAATCTCGGCGGATCTTCTTTGTATTCTAAATCGGGTGAATCCTTGAGTGAAATAAATGATCCGGCCGAATTGAACGTCAGGAGTATATGCGCGGTTTTTTCTTCTGCCCTTTTTCTCTCGATACTGCTTATGCTGCCGTAATCATAATTCATACTGTAGTCATAGTTAATATCGCTGTTAATGATCTCCAGCCGGTATTTATCCGTATCAAGTGAGTCAAAGGCAAATTCGGGCCTTTCCTGTACAGTCTCCGGATCGAGGTAAACAGTCACAGTATTCCTTCCGTTCTCAATTCTTTTAATTACATTATACCGGGGAGGTTCTTCCAGGAGTTTAGGGATTATCAGGAAGGCGGCACCTGCTATAATCAGAAATATATAAGATGCATGGAAAGATCCTTTTCTGTAAAACGGGATCACGATCTTTTCTGCAGGGCGGTCGGTTGAATAAAGATTCTTTTCCATATATTTCAGTATACGAAAAATTCGCAGATTTGTATAAAAATTTTATACAATAATAAAATTACTTTTGTTTCAAAGTTCTTTTTTTTGAGGTTTTTCAAGCATACTTACTGGAAACCAGTAAAAATAAATGAAACATTCATACTGGAAACCAGTATCTATATACAAAAGGAGATAATAATATGGATATATTAACAAGGATCGAGGAGATCTATTTACTGGCAATCTGGAAATTACAGGATAACGCTTACGGTGTAACTATTAAGAAAAAAGTCTCCGAGATGACGGGAAAAATAGTCTCTTACGGCGCTCTTTATTTTACCCTGGACCAGCTTTACAAAAAAGGATATGTATCAAAGATGCAGGGAGATCCTACCCCTGTAAGAGGAGGCTGCGCGAAGATCTTTTACAGCCTGACACCAGTAGGAAAAAAAGCTCTGAAGACCGCATATGAACTTCAGAGAAATATCTGGGATGGTGTCTCTTCTATGATATTTGACGAGAGCCAGTCATAATGAAAAGCTCCTGTGATAAAAACCACCCCCCAAGATTCCTCAAATGGATCCTGAAAAGAATAACGGCAGATTCTGATTACAGGATGATAGTAGGAGATTGTGATGAAGAATTCAGAGAAATCGCTGCATCACAAGGATTTGGATTTGCAGGATTATGGTACCTGAATCAGGTCCTTCTCTCATCGATACCGTTGGTTAAACACTCATTTATCGGGAATATTTCAATGTTAAAAAGTTATCTGAAAACATCGTATAGAAACATGAAGAAGCAGAAGAGTCACACTATAATCAATATATCCGGTCTGGCAATTGGCGTAGCTTGTTCAATTCTGATAATATTGTGGTATCAATATGAATATAACTTTGATACTTTTCACGATAACAGAAATGATATTTATCAGGTCCAAATCAATGACCTGAAGAAAGTTAATACGAGAATTCATCCATGGACTCCTTTTCCGTTAGCCACCGATTTGGAAAGACAATTTCCCGAAGTGATTAACTCCGTTAGAATCTGGTATAACGATCATTATGTCAGGTACATTGATAAAATTTTCTATGAACCTGAGATTAGTTTTGTCGACCGATCGTATTTTACGGTTTTTTCGTTCCCTGTAATAGAAGGGGATCTGAAGGATTTGATGCCCGATTTAAATTCTATTGTTATTTCTGATAATATTAAACTGAAATATTTCGGAGATGAAGATCCTATCGGTAAAGTCCTGACATTTGACAACAGGATTGATTTTCTTGTAACAGGTGTTATCGATGTTCCTGATAATTCCAGCCTGCAGGGGCAATTCTTCCTTCCTATCGAATCCTTGATTGAATTTGGTATACCGTTTAACGAAATGCTGTCAAACTGGGATAGTAAAGAAGTACATACATTCATTCATCTGGCCCATAATGTAAATTCTAATGATTTCGAGGAGAAAATACGTTTATTACTCCAGCAAAATAGCGCAGAACAGGATGAACTTAATCTGCAGTGCCTTTCTTCTATTCATCTTTACAATCCTAACGGCACAAGCGATATCCTTAGAAAGTTCAACCTTGCAGCGGCGACAATTATATTTATTATAATAATTGCATGTATAAATTTTATAAATCTAACAACTTCACGGGCAGAAAAACGAGCAAAAGAAGTAGGATTGCGAAAAACGGTCGGAGCAAGAAAACATCAGTTAATTCAGCAATTCTATACTGAGTCGGCGTTGATCCTGATTTTAGCTTTTATTGTGGGAATAATTCTATTACAATTATTTCTTCCTGTTTTCAACAGTATTACCGGAAAGGATCTATCATTCTTCGTTGAAAAACCATTCATGATAATGGGATTAATCAGTTCTGTTCTGCTGGTATGTTTTCTTTCAGGAATATATCCCTCCTTATTTCTATCACGGATCAAACCCGTAAAGGCTTTTAATGGATTATCCGGAACAGGAAATAGCAGTGGAACATTGATAAGAAGAATTCTCGTAATTATCCAGTTTACATTTTCGATATTGTTGATTGTAAGTTCTGTGATTGTAACTCTTCAATTGAAATTCGTCAGTAACATGAAACTTGGCTTTAGTAAAGACAGAGTATTCTATATCAGAATGGACGGTGGTTCTGGAGAAAACTGGAAGACTATAAAAAGAGAGCTTTTGAAAGATCAGGAGATCGTTTCTGTCAGTGCTGCAACCTCTATTCCCCCATATATTACTTTTTCAGGGAACCAGGACTGGGAAGGAAGGCAGCCAGACAACAGGACACGCTTTGCATGGACAAATGCAGATATAGACTACGCTAAAACCCTGGGATTAAAGATTATTATGGGGCGGGATTTTTCACAGGAGTTTATAAATGACCAGCAGAATTTTCTTCTTAACGAGGAAGCAGTAAGACAAATGGAGTTAAAAGATCCTATAGGCAAAGAATTCATTTTCTGGGGTAGTAATAAGGGAAAGATAGTAGGAGTAGTGGAAGATTTTCATTTTCATAATCTGAAAAACAAAATCGAACCTCTTGCTATCCTTTCTTCTGAAAATTGGGATAAGAAATATCTCATAATAAAATACAGGTCAAACGATCCATCGCGGGCGATTGATTATGTCGAAGAGAAATGGAATGTACTGAATCCTGGTTTCCCGTTTAATTACAGTTTCCTTGATAAGGAATTTGAAAGCACTTTCATTAATGAAATGAAATTTGGACAGATCTTGCTGATTTTTACCCTCATAGCGATAACAATATCCTGCATGGGACTATTCGGATTAACCTCCCATCTGGTCGAGAAAAGAACCAGGGAGATAGGAATCAGGAAAGTACTTGGCGCTTCTTTTACCGCGATAGTATCAAGCCTTATAAACGAAATAATCATCTGGGTATTATTATCCAGTATGATCGCTCTGCCATTGGGCACTTTTATAATGAATATTTGGCTGCAGGATTTCGCATATAAAACAGAGATCAGCTGGGTATATTTTGCTTTAACTGTAATAATTGCCTTAATTTTAGCAGTATTTACGGTTAGCTATCAGACGGTAAAATGCGCTTTTTCCGATCCTGTAGTATCTATTAAGCATGAATAGACTTATGATGAATAATCAATCAAAATATTCAGCTCCGGCAGTATTGAAAAAATGCCTGAGAAAACTGGTAAATTTTACTGATAAAAAATCGCTGGTGGGAGACCTGGAAGAGGAATTCAATGAGTTAGCATCGATCCGGGGGGGGCGATATGCAAGAGTCTGGTATTTTTGTCAAATATTGATATCCATGGTACCGTTTATCAAACACTCTCTTTGCAGAAACCTCGCTATGTCTAAGAATTACATAACAGTAACGACAAGGAACATCAAAAAAGATAAAGTCTATTCATTTATCAATATTTTCGGCCTTGCAGTAGGGATGACATGTTTTATTCTTATTTCACTCTGGATTAATAGTGAAATGAATTATGATGATTTTCATTTTAATAAAGAAAGGCTGTACAAACCGATCATTGACCATGGCGACGGAAGAATATCCATAAATTCATCATGGAAACTCGGTCCGGCATTAAAGGAAAAATATCCCGAAATTGAAGATTATGCAAGGATCTGGTTCTGGCACAGATCCCTGATAAAGTCTGACCGCAAAAGTATATTAAGTGAGAATTTCTATCTTGCTGATCCCTCGATATTAACTATGTTCACAATTCCGTTTATTACAGGCAATCCGGAAACAGCATTATTGGATATGAACTCCATAATAATTAGTGAGGCGGCGGCTGAAATACTGTTCGGTGATGACGAACCTGTGGGAAAAGTCCTTTATATTGCACAAAATGATATTGATTTGAAAGTTACCGGTGTTTTCAGAAACATTCCGGCAAATTCTCACATGCAGTTCGATTTTATTGCCAGAGTAGAATTAATGGGAGATGAACGGTTCGAAGGCTGGGACCTGACAGGATATACTTATGTTATTCTCGATCCTGCAGTTAATCCCGATTATGTTAAGAAAAAGCTTTACGATTTTTACCGGAAAGAAGTAAATCCGGAAGCCACCTCTTCATTATTGCTGCAGCCTCTAAGAGAGATACATCTATATAAATATGGAAAGCCCGGTGTAATTAGGCAAGTTTACACCTTTTCAATTGCAGCTGTGTTCATTTTGATCCTTGCTTATATAAACTTCATGAACCTTAATACGGCAAGGTCCTCAAGACGGGCAAAGGAAGTTGGTTTACGTAGAGTTTCCGGATCAACGAGAAATCAGTTGATATTTCAATTCCTTGGAGAGTCACTGTTTTTTACGATTATTTCATTCTGCCTTGCATTAATATTATCATTTTTATCTTTACCATTAATGAACAGCATTACAGGTAAGGAATTGACCATTTTCTCTATGGATAACTTTTTATTAATAATCTGGCTTGCTGTCTTTACACAGATTGCGGGTATTGCAGCAGGTTCATATCCGGCATTTATTCTGTCATCAATCAAACCGGTTCAGGCGCTGAAAGGCAGCAGGCGATCTGGAAATTCCCAAATGAATATGAGAAAGATTCTTTTAACTGCCCAGTTCACGGTTTCCACTGCTCTGATAATCTGTACTTTCATTGTGCGCAGCCAGATGCAGTATATTCAAAACAAGGATCTTGGAATGGATAGAGACCTAATAATATCAATAGGTAATAACCCGAAACTACTCGATAAATACGAATTGTTTAAAGAAAGGTTGATCAATACACGCGGTGTTGTGAATGTTACCTCCTCTGCACAGAGACCTTTTGATGTAGGACAAAGGGTATGGATCAACTGGGAAGGTAATCCTGATAATCAGTCTATTCCAATGGGATACACGATGGTCGATTATGACTTTTTTGAAACTTTTGATTTCAAATTTATACTGGGAAGAAGTTTCTCCAAAGAGCATCCTCTGGACAAGACAGAGGGGATAATAATTAATGAAGCTGCTCTAAAAGAGATGCAGCTT
>JANQEH010000020.1 GCA_028278455.1 bacterium | reverse complement strand
CGGAGCTTCTTATCATTGATGGCTTTTTCTATCGTTAACAGCAGCTCATCTACGTTGATCGGTTTCGTGATGTAATTATGGACACCGTTCTTCATAGCTTCGACAGCACTCTTGACTGTTCCGAAAGCTGTTATAATAATGATCTGTATCTCAGGATCCTGTTTCAGTATTGTCCGCGAAAACTCCATCCCGTCCATCCCCGGCATTTTCATGTCGGTTATGACAAGGTGTATTTCGTTTTCCTGGAGAATATTAAGGCCATCTTCGGCAGTAGGGGAGGTCAGAACATTATACCCTTCTTCTGTCAGGATTTCCCGCAGGCCGTTCAGGGTGTTCTGTTCATCTTCTACAACCAGGAGTGTAAATTTATCTTTCATAGTCGCCCGGAATAAGAATTAACACATATCATCTGCATTATATAATACAGAATTAAGCTGTGTTTATTCCAAAATAAATAAATGCTCAGACTAATGCAAGTGTAAAGGCCTTAGTTATTTCGACATGAGAATTACAGCAGATATTATACAGACAAAGAGTTTTAATGGTAGAGTAGCGGGACAGACATTACTGTCTGTCATAAATATCTATAAAATACTACCGGGATTTTGAATTTTGATATAAGCTCACAGCTTCTTGAATTGAAGAGGAAGGACATATTCAGTATCTTCATGGTTTATCATGTAGATCTCATTCCCATCTATCATTTTTTCAACGATACCGGTCTCACCGAACTGCGATCCGATCATTTCTGCCTGCTCCAGCCTCAACGGATGTCTCGAACCAATTTCCAGAATAGCATCATGCGCGTTTTTGTACAGGGAGTGATCGAATTCCCCTTTTTCCTTAACGTAGATTGATATTGCATTTTCAATGATCTCGTGGGCTCTTTCAATCCTGTCCCTTTCAGAAGGTTTCACCCAGGACTCGACAGGAGGGCGTGTAGGTGTTAGCAAATATACTCTATCAGGGCTTATCCTGTTAATAATATTTCTCAGTTCGAATAGAGCTTCATCAGTATCGTTTACATCCTTGATCAGCATCAGCTCAAGCCATATCTGCCCGGTATACTCTTTTCTGAGGCTTATCAGGCCATCTATCATTGAGTTGAAATCCAGGCGGCCGTGCGGCCTGTTGATCCTTTTAAAGGTATCTTCATTCCCGGCGTCCAGGCTGGGCAATATCACATCTGCGTTCATCAGGTCATTCCGGACCTCATTGAGAAACAACATCGTACCATTTGTGATCACAGCTACAGGTTTATCAAAATGATCCCTGCATTTGTTTATCAGCCACCCAATATCTTTGTTCAATGTAGGTTCGCCGTCGCCGACAAATGTTATGAAATCAATTTCAGAATGGTTCTTGAACTGTTTAATATCATCCCAGATAACTTCTTTCGGATAAAAGCTCTTTCTTTCGATACTCAATTTATCGGTGGTCCCCAGCTGGCAATAAACGCAGGACAGGGAGCATGTTTTTGCTGGTATCGGGCTGATCCCGAGGGATTGTCCGAGTCTTCTCGAGGGTACTGGGCCGAATGTAAATTTCATCTTCTATCTTCTTATGTAAAGTTTATTATTGAATACAATTTACGAAATATCGAATAAATAATAACGTCGTATATTTAATATACAAAAAAAGCTCCCCTTCCGGGGAGCTTTGAATAATAGTTAGAACATGATTAAATAGATCAGTGGAAGTTCAACCGGTTCTCAGGGTTAACCAAAAAACGTATATACATTATGATTGATGAACCGGTTAATAACATTATCAACTTCTCCTTTTACTGAAGGACATACCTTTACACCGTGTTTCTTCAAGATCGAGCCTGTTTTTTTATCGATGCCGCAGCATATCAGCTGCTTCACCTGCTCATCGATAAGTACTTCGATGCGTTCCGGGATACTGAATTCATCAATATCCAGGGTTGTCTGCTCGATGATCTGGTCTCCCACTATATTTGCCACCACATATTTCGGCGCATCATAAAAACGCATCGAAACGCATTTCCCGTCGATAGGAATCGCAATTTTCATTGTGAGACCTCCTTCCTTAGTGAAGGTTTATATGAAATAATACTAAATTATCAAAGATCAGATATTCATTATTCTAATGAATGAAATCGCATTCATGCTCCTTAACTGCAAGCACAGGACATTCTGCTCTCCTGATTACTTTGTCCGCTGTAGAACCGATAAAGAATGCCTGGACTGTTCCGAGTCCTCTCGTGCTTAATACTATAAGATCTATATCCTCTTCTTTTGCATGACTTGCGATTTCCCGGTTCGGTTTACCTTCTGTAACAAATGTCCGGTAACAACTGAAATCTTCATCGATTTCTGCCGCTATTTTCCCTACTACCTCAATAGATTTTTTCTTGATCTCCGGATTGAACTGAATTTCAGAACTGGCACCGTAATGATATATCAGCGGAGGCGGAAACGACTCGAATACGTGCAGGATATCCAAATGGGCATCGAATCTTTTTGCGAGCGAAATACCATATTTTAATCCTGCTTTCGAGTATTCAGAAAAATCAAGCGGCACAAGTATCCTTTTGTAATTATTCCCAATATCGATTTCCCTGCCGAACTGATTCACTGTCACCACCGGACAGCTTGAGTATCTCACTACTTTCTCGGCAACAGAACCGAGAACAAAATGACTAAGAATGCCTCTTCCATGGGTTCCCATCACAATCAGATCCGCAGTGATGTCCTTTTCATAATTAAGTATTTCTTCAGGGATCGAGAATCCTCTGAATGTTATCTCCTTAAATTCTATTTCATATTCCTCCGATATCTTTCTAAAATCCTCAAATTCGTAATCAGCAAGCTTCTCATAGTACTGCAAAAGTTTTTCTGTTTCCGGGAATCCTTTTTCGCCCTTTTCAGGATCGTCGCCGAATAAAACGTTAACATGCATTATATGGAGAGATGCTTCGAACATTTTGAGAAATGTGTCGGAAAAAGGATCGTATTGATCGAGATCATCAATAATTTCCTCGTGAAATTTATCAGGTCAACTTTAGTAATGAATATTACAGTTATAGCAGTTTTGATGCGAATCGTAACAGGCTCTGCATCAGGATATTACCGGGAACATCTTCAGCAGTCAAGCAGATACTGGAAGAAACTATATGAAGAACAGGTTATAATGATTTAACCACATGAAAGATGATTTTGTTCGCTGATTATAATATAAATTCGAATTAACCATAAATCAAGTAAATCTTTTCATCAGTTCGGTTGTTAACTCATCAACGTTATCCGGAGTTATGTTGTATTTTAAATAATAGCTTTCGGTCCTTTTTAACCGGTTGGTATTGTCCATATCACTAATTGTTCTGAAATACCCGAGCCTTCTTCCAAGCTGATAGAGAGTTTGCTGTTCAGTGGGCATATCAAGAAAATCCTTCAGCATTCCGGTCAGTTTTTCCCGGTCTTCCGGCATTTTGCCTTCAAAATCCTCAAATAGATTAAGGATGTGATCGCTTTTAATGATTCCAGTTATTCTATCAAGTGATTCTATGAACAGCAGCATTTCCTTTACAATAGTGACCTCCCGGCATTTATCGAAATTTCCCTTGTTATACTCATGAAATAGCGGGGTGCTTTCGGGCAGGGCAAGTGTCCTGAGCCTGATGAAATCGGGATCGATCCGGTTCATTGCGTCTGCAGTTTCTATCGCATTTTCCCTCCAGAGCTTTTCTCCTCCGAGTCCCGGTATATAGTATTCCGAAAGCTCCATACCAGCATTTTTTACCTTCAGGCCTGCCCGGATATGGTGTTCTTTCGTTGTCCCTTTGTCGGTCATTTTCAATATAGTATCCGATCCCGACTCCATACCGATATGAATCCTGTTCAAACCGGCATCGGCCAAAGCTTTTATATCCTCATCTTTTTTTCTTGCGACAGTCTGTGAACGGGCATATGAAGTTACCCTTTCGATACCCGGGAATCTTTTCCTTAAGTGTTCAAGTATTCTGACGAGGTCATTGGTTTTGATCACAGGGGAATTTGCATCCTGCAGGAATACCGATTTCATTCTGCCGCTGAAATACCATTGCAGTGCAGCATAGTACGCCTGGTCATCAAATGGTTCCACTTCACTCAGAATACCCGCAACAGCGGCACGTGATGAATTTCCATCCTCATCGGTAGTCTCACCAATTGCTTTGATATAATTATTTACCCTGTCAATATCCTCTATCACATGCTCAATCGGCCGCAGGGAAAATCTTGTATCCTTGTATACAGGGCAGAATGTGCACCTGTTCCAGGGGCAGTTTCGTGTGATCCTGATTAGAAGGCTGTAAGCCTCACTGGGAGGTCTGATAGGCCCCTGTTCAAATCCCAGGTATTCCTCTTTATTCTTCATTTTTCTGCTTATTGACATTGTATTATTTTGTTTCTATTGATGAAAGCAGGTACAAAGAATATGATAACTAATGACAAAGCCCCGGGTTGGGGCTTATTGAGCTGGCAGGCGGACTCGAACCGCCGACCTATTCATTACGAGTGAATTGCTCTACCAGACTGAGCTATGCCAGCTTTCATTTCGAAAACCCAAAATTAACAAAAAACCATGAAAAATGAAAGCTGTTTTATTTAAAAATCCATCCTTCGTTTCTAAACATCTGAAGCATATTAAGACAACCTACTTTCAACTGTTGACAAACATCGGGGATTTTTGGTCTGTCAAGTTTCTTTGAAAAGCCTTCGCCTGAAATAACATAGCAGTTATTTTGTATAGCTAAAGCAATTATAAAAGGATCAGCACCTGAGCGATTCTTCCTTTGATCTATAAGTTTTGGAAATTTCGCTAAAATATCTGAAACGATTTTTTGAATATTTTCATCAATTGGAATAAATAAATCAGTTTTATTTTTCGCCCAATTAAATATTTCATCATCTCTTTTTTCAAGTTCAAATAGTACTTCCTCACTTGCTAATAATATACCAGAACTAACTAATTCATCAATCTTATCCCAAAGACTTGGAAACACATCAGGCGGATAATATCTCACCCAACCATCTAATAATGCGCTTGTATCAATACTATATTTCAATTAAGTGCTCCAAACTCCACAGATTGACCCATTACTTCCGATTCAATCTTACCCATATGTTTCAATTTTGTGTTTAAATAGTCAGATAAATCTCTTGAGGTTATATTCTCGACGTAGTAGTTATTTAACAACAATTTTATAAATAGGTGACCAGAGTTACTTATCGTAATTCTAAACCTGGGAATAGGTCTAGATTCTTTTTCTTTCTTTGGTAAATTTAAATACTCTTCTTCTATTTCTGTGATTCGTTTTTCGTAAATATGCTTTGTTATTTTTCCTACGATAAGTAGTCTTCTCAGAACCACTTCACGACTGACCATGTAAACGCGAGATATCTTATAGATTTCATTCAGTGAGAAATCGCTTGCTTGCATCTTTGATTTCACTAATGAATCGTTTAATAATTGATCTTCAGGTAATAGTAAAGAACCAGCGACTCTATTACAAAAAATCTCAACTCTTTTTTCTTCTTCTTGTTTTTCATATTCATAATAGTCACATAATCCTGAATGTCCTATAATAATATGTATAAATTCATGTAACATAGAGAAGATTCTAGCAAATGGAGAGTCCTTACTATTAATTGAAATAACTGGAAGGGGTTTATCCACAATCGAAAAACCTCTCATTTCTTCTATATCAATCCCGCTTGTTTGAAAGACAAGTACATTTGTATTTTCAATAGCACTCCGCCAGAGTTTTAAGGCCTCATAGTTGTTTTGTACTTCAATTTGCTTTTTTATACTAAAGTTCAGCTTCTTTCGAATAGTCTTAGCTAATTCATCCGGATCATCAGTAATATTACCGTTTATTTTGAATTTTGGGATTGATCCCTCAAGTAGTTCATACAATTCTATAGCAATTTCTCTCCTTGTATAAGCTTTTTGGATTTCGATCTTTAACTTTGGAGAGATTATACCTGCTATTTGTCCTGGTAATCTTCTGAAATCTTTAAGAGGTTGAAAATCTAGAGGAGGTTTTGAAAGATAAAATACAGCAATTGGTCTCTTATATACCTTTCCTATTTTTCTTAGTTGCTTAATTGTTGGATACTTTTTCCCATTTTCCCAATCAGATAACTTCTCTTCTTTTACACGGATCTTTTTTGCAGCATCTACTATGGAATACCCAATATTTGTTCTAGCCCAAATTAAAATTTTTGGATTTATTATTGCAGAGCAACTTCTTGGCATTTTAGTTAGAAAGAAGTTAATTATTAGTAGGCTCGTTGATAAATCTTTCCCATTAATTAGACAATAATACAAAATGAAATTATTTAAATCAAGATTTATATGTTATGATTAAACCTCAAACTATTTATAGTCCAAATCTTAATACTTTAAATATTTCCACTTCATTTTTTATCATTTTCTTTGTAACTTTAGCGGTTGAAAATACATCAAACTAATGAAGCAGGTATATGACTGAGATAATTGAGAAGGAACTGGTCGAACTCGCAAAGAAAGGCGATGAGGCTGCTTTAACGAAAATAGTAAGAGATAACTCCGACAGGCTTTATACGCTTCTCGTAAGGCTTCTGAGGAACGAACAGGAAGCACAGGATGCCCTGCAGGAGACGTTCATTACAATGATAAAGAAGATATCCACCTTCGGCGGAAAATCGAGCCTGTTCACCTGGCTGTACAGGATCGCCACGAATATTGCACTTATGAAACTGAGAAGCAGGCAGAGGGTAGACGAACTGGATATCGATGACAGCAAGCTTTCCGACGATGTTCACGGCGGGGGAATAGTACCTTTTCCGTCGCAGCCTGATCTGGAACTACACAGGAAGGAAACAAAACAGGCGCTGGATGAAGCTGTCGAGAACCTTCCGGCTAAATACAGGTCGGTATTTATTCTTCGGGATATAGAGCAGGTTTCGATAGCTGAAGCATCAAAGATCCTCGAGATATCTGAAGAAAATGTAAAAACAAGGCTCAGGAGAGCAAGGATCTTTTTAAGAAATGAATTAGCAGAGAGGTTGGTATAATGAAAGAATATAAACATGATCACGATCACCAGGACATATATCAGCAGATATGCGATTATTTAGGTGGAGATATCGATTCACCGATGTGCCAGGAAGTCAGGGAACACCTTGATGCATGTCCTGAGTGCAAAGTATTCTTCGACTCGATCAAAAAGACAGTAACATTATGCCGGGAAGATGCCAGGACAATGAAAACCCCAAAAGACTGCCAGGACAAGATAATAGATCTTCTGAAGCACGAGACCTCTGGGAAGTAGATATTCCCGTTAAAACATGATTTTTCTAAGGCAGGCCATTGTGTCTGCCTTTTTTTTATCCTCATTAAGCCTTATTTACATCAATCTCAACTTATTTGTCACCTTTCCTGTGATACTGCATCAAAGAGTATGAACGAAAACTGAAAGGAACAAAAAAAATGACAATAGAACACACAATAAGAATATTCGCCGGAGCTTTCATACTGATCAGCCTGGCATTGGGATTCTGGGTACATTCAGGCTGGTTTTTCTTTACAGCTTTTGTAGGAATAAACCTTATACAGTCTGCATTTTCGAAATGGTGCCTTCTGGAATCCATTCTGAAAAAGTATGTATTTAAAACATCACAGAAAGCAGTATAAACCTTAAAGAAGGACATAAAGATAAAATGAAACGGAAAATATTCAATTTCTCAGTCGAGCATCCAAAAGCAGTAATGACTTTGGTAGGAATTATTACAGTATTATTTCTTATACAGTTTCCCAAGATAAACATCGATACGGATCCGGAGAACATGCTCAGCCATGAAGAGCACGTAAGACTGGTGCATGATGACCTTAAAGAAACTTTTGAACTTCATGATATGCTGGTTGTCGGGATTTTCAAGGAATCCGGAGTATTCAACAAAGAGACTATTGGAAGAGTCATCGAGCTTACCGAAGAGGTGAAGGAAATAGAGGGAGTGATCGAGGATGATATAATGTCGATAAGCGAGATCGATGACATCAAGAACGAAGGAAGCACAATAAGGGTAAGCAGGCTAGCAGAATACGAACCCGATACAGATGAAGAAGCTGCGGAGATCAGAGAGAGAATCGAACTTAATCCCATCCTTAAAAACAAGCTTGCATCAGACGACGGACAGCTTATCGGTATTTATATTCCAATTGAAGAAAAGAAATTCAGCTACAGGATCTCCCAGGAGATCGATGCGATGGCTGGAGAGATATTTGAAGATGAGCAGTATTATATCGCCGGTCTGCCGATGGCAGAAGATACATTCGGAAACGAGATGTTCCGCCAGATGGGGCTTGTTGCTCCCGTTACAGGGCTGATAATATTTCTTCTGATGATCTCGCTATTCAAGAAAGTAAAGATAAATATAGCACCAATGATCCTCGCAATGGTTACGGTTATCTGGACAATGGGTCTTCTTATCGGCCTTGGATTCACTGTTCATATAATGAGTTCGATGATCCCGATATTCCTTTTCCCGATAGCGGTGCTGAACAGTGTACATATAATAAACGACCTGCTGGATAAATATGGAAAGCACAGAGACCTGAAGAGATCAATACTCTTGACTATGGATGAGCTTTTCTCGCCGATGCTTTTTACATCATTGACAACATTTGCAGGATTCATCTCGCTGACACTTACTCCGATACCTCCGGTACAGATCTTCGGTGTGTTTGTAGGATTTGGAATAGCGACGGCCTGGCTTCTTTCCATGACTTTTGTACCCGCATATGCTTCAATGCTATCGGATAAGTCCCTGGCAGGGATGAAGGCAAAAGAGATCAGTAAGATCGATCTTCTTCAGAGAGTGTTGAATTTCGTAGAAAAACATTCCATAAGCAAGTCAAAAGCTGTACTTGCAATTACCTCAGTAATGTTGATGGTGTCTGTCATAGGCATTAGCCGGATAGTAGTAAATGATAATCCGGTTAACTGGTTCAAACCCGATCACCCTCTGCGTGTTGCGGATAATGTGATGAACAGCCATATGGGCGGTACATATATGTCTAATCTGATATTTGAAGGTGACGACGAGATATTCAAAGATCCTGAAGTGGTCAGTTATGTAGAAGGTATCCAGAATTTCATTAAGGAACAGAATGCAGTCGGGGCTACTTCATCGATAGCAGATGTTTTGAAGAAGATCTCATACGAACTCAAGGGTGTAAATTCCCTTCCGGATAATTCAGATGAGATCGGACAGTATTATTTCATATACGAAATGGCCGGTGGTGATCCGGAAGACCTTTTTAAGTTCATCACACCTGAATATAATAAAGCCCATATCTGGATCCAGATGACAGAAGGTGACAATGTTCTGATGAAGAATTTCGTCGACAAAGTAAATACCTATATGGATGAGAATCCTTTACCTGTAGGACTTACAAAAGAATGGGCAGGATTGAATTATATAAATGTAGTATGGCAGGATAAAATGGTTAAAGGGATGCTTAGCTCACTTCTGGGTGGATTTGGTGTAGTATTCGTAATGATGGTATTTCTCTTCCGCTCAGTTATCCTTGCTGTTCTTTCTATGATCCCGCTCTCGGCAACGATAACTTTTATTTATGCGCTCGTAGGATTCACAGGCAAATCTTACGATATGCCGATAGCGGTTCTGTCGTCTCTGACACTCGGATTGTCAATAGACTTCGCAATACACTTTATTAAAAGATCACAATTCATTCACAGTAAGATCGGAAATTTTGGTCAGACAATGAAAGTAACATTCAGTGAACCTGCAAGAGCTATCTCGATCAACATGATGGTCATCGCGATCGGATTCGTACCGCTATTCGCTTCAAACCTGGTTCCCTATGTAACGGTTGGAATATTCTTTTTCCTGATAATGCTCTCAAGCGGAATCGCTACTCTGATCATTATGCCGGCAATATCAAAAGTTTTACAAAAGAGATTATATCCAGAAACTAAAAATACAATTCAAGGAGGCAAAGATAAAATGAAAGCCACAATCAAACCCGTAATGACAGCTCTGCTCGCAGTAGTAATGAGCTCAATGGCAGTATTTAATTCTAATGATTCAGCTGCACAGACGACTGAGGAAATAATGAAAGAATCACACCTCAGGTTCTATTATGCCGCCAATGACGGTTTAGCAGAAGTCGAGATGAAGCTAATCAATAAAAAAGGTAAAGAACGCACCAGGAAATTCATGATGCTGAGAAAAGATTTTGTCGACGGTGGAGAGCAGAAATATTATACATATTTCCTCGAGCCGAATGATGTTAAAAGAACGACTTTCACAGTATGGAAGGATCCGCAGAATGATGACAGCAGGTGGATCTATATTCCTTCGATCGATCTTGTGAAACAGATCGCCGCAAAGGATAAGGACATGAGTTTTGTCGGTTCTGATTTTACTTACGAGGACGTTTCAGGAAGGCACTGGTCGGAAGATGTCCACACTATCGAAAGAGAAGAGAATATAGACGGTCAGGATGCCTGGGTTATTAAAAGCGTATCAAAAGATAAAAAAGCAAAGATAACTCATAAGATCTCCTGGATCTCCAGGGAGAATTATCTGCCCATCAAGGAAGAGTACTATGACAAAAAGGACAGGCTAGTCAGGACTTTCAAAGCCGAGGATATCATTGACGTTAACGGAGTGAAAATTCCCACTAAAAGGACTATGGAAGACCTGAAAAAGAAGCATAAAACTGTAGTAACTTTTACCAGGATACAGCTCGATGTCGGTATTGAGGATAATATTTTCACAGAAAGATTCCTCAGAAGGCCTCCTGCAAAGTATATTAATAATTAATCCGGGGTATGAAGGTAAGGAGGATATGAAAATGTTTAGAAGAATTTCATTAATAACAATACTGATGATAATATCTGTTTCCGGCGTATTGAATGCGCAGGGATTGAATATCACCGGATTCGTCGAAGGTGCTTACGGGGGTAGGATACAGGATAATACTTATGTTGGCCGTGATTACATTCTTAATGAAGGCAGAGTACAGCTTCAGCTGTCTCATTCTGCCGATGTTGGTGACTTATTCAGCTCAGTGGATTTTCTGGCTGATAATGTTGTCGATGCAAACTCAGGTGTAGCGATCCGTGAAGCTTATTTCAGATTCTATCCGGGCAGTTTTATAGATGTAAAGGCAGGCCGGCAGGTACTTACATGGGGAACAGGCGATCTACTTTTTATAAATGATCTTTTCCCCAAGGACTATATATCGTTTTTCACAGGC
>JANQEH010000318.1 GCA_028278455.1 bacterium | reverse complement strand
ACGTCGATATGGTGATTGATTCGGAAATAAAGATCAGCGCTCAGGTACACCGTGTTCCGGTTCAGGATGGACATTTACTTTCTGTTTCATTGAAGCTTTCAGAGTCTGCAGGAATAAAGGACATTATTCATGAATTGAGATATTTTCAGGCACCTCTACCTGATTTGCCTTCATTGCCGGAAAGATCACTTATCTACAATGAGGAAATAGACAGACCGCAGCCAAGGCTTGACAGAGGAGCCGGAAACGGGATGTCGGTCACGGTTGGCAGAGTACGAAAATGCAATGTTTTAGATATTAAGATGAATATTCTCGGGCACAATACTATCCGCGGCGCTGCGGGGGCGGCGTTGCTGAATGCTGAATTGCTGAAGATCAAAGACCTGATTTAATTGCATATTTGCATATCTATTATTTTTTTAATATATTTGGAACGTTGTAAATAGAAACTATGTTTTCAAAATTTAAGTAACTGATAACGAAAAAAGAGGCTGATATCATGGCAACTGTTAAAAACATATTAGACGTTAAGGGTGGAGATGTTGTGACTATATCTCCTGATTCATCTGTGTTCGATGCTTTAAAACTAATGGCTGACAAAGGGGTAGGTGCGGTTCTGGTAACAGATGGTGATAATATTGTCGGCATCCTTTCCGAAAGAGACTATGCAAGAAAAGTAGTTTTACTGGGTAAGAGTTCAAAAGACCTGCCGGTCAGCGAAATCATGACGAACCGGGTGCTTTATGTTCATCCCGGGCTTTCTGTAGAGGAATGTATGGCGCTGATGACAGATAAACACTTACGACATCTTCCGGTTCTCGAGAATAATAAGCTTGTCGGAATTATTTCTATTGGCGATGTAGTAAAAGCGGTTATGGATAAAAAGGAATTTATCATCAACCAGCTCGAAAACTATATCTACGGTCATTAAGACCTAAACATTAACCAGAATAGACTGTATAATTAATGCGGGAGGTATTTATCTTCCGCATTTTTCGTTTTCCGTTGAAAATTCACTTGAAAGATTCATTTTGATTACGTAATTTTAATCCCGACCAATTTTATTTTTCCACACAAAAATAACCTGCAACTTTGGAGTACCAAATGACCGGAAAGATCGGATTCGATAACGACAAATATTTAAAAGAGCAAACCGAAGAGATACTGAAAAGAGTAGAACTTTCTCAATCAAAAAAGTTGTATCTGGAGTTCGGCGGGAAGATTATGTACGACTATCATGCTTCGAGAGTATTACCGGGATTCAGGCCAAATGTCAAAATGAGGCTTCTGCAGAAATTGAAAGATAATGCTGAAGTCATTATGTGCATCTTTGCAGGGGATATTGAAAGAAAAAAGATCAGAGCCGACTTTGGTATAACTTACGATGCTGATGCCCTGAAAACCATAGATGATTTTGCAGACTGGGGTATTAACATCAAAGCTGTCGTAATTACCAGGTATGACGAACAGCCATCAGCCCTGGCTTTTAAAAATAAATTAGAACGACGAGGTTTGAAAGTCTATACTCACAAATATACAAAAGGTTACCCGACTGACATTGATACAATAGTCAGTGAGAGGGGATATGGTGCCAATGATTACATCGAGACCGAGAAACCTCTGGTGGTTATCACAGGGCCGGGACCGGGCAGCGGAAAACTCGCCACATGCCTGTCTCAGCTATACCATGATTATCAGAGGGGTATACGTGCAAAATATGCCAAATTCGAGACTTTCCCGATATGGAACCTTCCGTTGAAGCACCCTGTAAACATAGCTTATGAGGCTGCTACTGCAGACCTGAAAGATGTAAACCTTATTGATCATTTCCATCTGGATGCTTATAACGAGACCGCAGTTAATTATAACAGGGATATTGAGGCATTCCCGCTTCTGAGAAGAATAATCGAGAAAATAACAAAGGCGCCTTCATTTTATAAATCACCGACCGATATGGGAGTAAACAGGGCCGGTTTTGGAATTGTGGATGACGAAGTACTGAGAGATGCGGCTAAACAGGAGATAATAAGGAGGTATTTCCGGTATGCATGCGAATATGCCATGGGCCTTACCGGCAAGGATACAGTGGAAAGGATCGAGCTGCTGCTTGAAGACCTTAACCTCCAGCCTGAAGACCGCAGGGTGGTTGTACCTGCCCGGCAGGCAGCCGAAGATGCTCAGGAGAAAGGTAAAGGCAATAGAGGTATTTTCTGCGGTGCAGCATTAGAACTGCCGTGCGGTACGATCTGCAGCGGTAAGAACTCATCTTTGATGCATGCAGCATCAAGTCTGGTATTGAATGCAGTAAAACAGCTTGCCGATATCCCCGATAATATTGATCTTCTACCAAAAAACATTATTGAATCGTTGAATCATTTCAAGAAAGAAATACTTAAAGGGAAGGTTGTCAGTCTTGATCTAAATGAAACTTTGATCGCTCTTACAATTAGCGCCGCAACAAATCCGACAGCACAAGTGGCTATGGATAAGCTGAAGGAATTAAATGGATGCGAAGTTCACCTAACGCATATGCCTACTCCCGGAGATGAAGCGGGGCTCAACAAGCTGGGCGTAAATCTGACAAGCGATCCGGGTTTCGCAACAAAAGAGCTGTTTATTAATTAAGTGCATGCTAAAATAAAATATACACATGCAGGCTGAAGGCTGCGCCTATCACTTTAAATCCTGGGGCAGCCGGATTTTGATCCAATAAAATATTCGGGCAATTACTAAGAGTTCAGGTTGCCGCAAGCTTCAGATTGAGTTAAATCCATTCTTAACATTGATAATTTTGTATTCACACAAGTTGTTCGCAATTCAGAAATCTTTAATGCCATTTTAAACATAGAATCACATCTCGGATTAGAAGGAGAAATCTCGAATAATAGATTATTCAGGAATTATAGAATAAAAAAAAGCCGGTCGATTGACCGGCTTTTCTTTATCATTAACTATTTTTATTACTTCTTCCAAACAGGTATTCTGCCCGGAGTCCATGGACAGCCGGCATCTTCCATATCACTTTCAAGGGATTTTAGCTCGACTTCAACAAGTGTTTTTAACTGCGAAAGCAGCGGTTCGAATTCCTGTTCAATTATCCTGAATGAATCTCGCATTGTTCCTGTTGCATCGGCTGTAGAGCCATATTGAGTATAAGCAAGATTGCTTATCCTCTGGCCAAGTGAAGGCGGCTGCACTCCGCTTCTCCTGCTGATCGTGCGGTCACCGTTAAATTTAACAATTATTCCATTCAGATCTTTCTGTATAGCCAGAGCGCGCTTCATCAGATCCACCGGAGCTCCCGGTGTATTAGAGATCGCAACCTTAAGCAGGTTCATATGTCCGGTCAGGCTGTTTGCGAATCTCGATGCACCCCAGACTACTCTAGCTAGCTCTGCAATCTCACGGTGATACCTCCCAAGAGCTGCTCTGTCAGAAGCTGGCATTGTAGTATTATTCAAGGCAACGGTTTTAAAGGATTTTGCAGGTACCAGTTCTGTATATTCACCTTCCTTTACCATACCCATTGAGACTTTATAATTCCCGGGAGGAGTCATGATCCCGCCGCCCGATTGATATTCTCTGCTATTATTACCGGGCGGGTAGGTTGATGGATAACGGAAATCCCAGGTGATCCTTTTGAGGCCGGCTGATGCATTTGCCTTCAGCTTTCTTATCTCGTTTCCGTATTCGTCTGTGATCTTGAATAGGAGATAGGCAGGTGTTTCCGCATCTTCAGCTCTTAGTTCATCCCATGTCGGATAACTGATAGGCTGGTTATTCTTTTTAGCCTCGGCTTCGGCTGCTTTCCTGATCTGCTTAAGGGTTTTAGGAGCTTCTTTCAGATAATAAGTTATAACAGCCCCTGGCCTCGGATTACCGGCCCTGTAATATGACGATCCCTGATTGCTGAAACCGCCGGACTGCATATAGACCAATGCATCCTTTATTGGGAGAATATCGGCCTCTTTAGACATGATCTCACTATTAACCTGTCTCATTGGAGAATAATTATCAAGAATGTAGAATCCTCTACCGAAAGTTGCCACGACAATATCACTCTCTCTTTCCTGGAGAGCGATATCACGTACAGGGATAACGGGGAGACCTGGAGAGTGCTTCAGCCAGTTTTCGCCGCCGTCTACAGAAATAAAAAATCCGAATTCAGTACCGGCGAAGAGGAGATCGGGATTTACGTGATCCTGCTGTAGTGAGTGAACAGTGCCGTTTTCCGGTAAACCTTTGGTAATCATGGTCCAAGAATCGCCCTTATTAGTGCTTTTCAAGAGATAAGGCTTGAAATCATCTCTTTTTCTGTTGTCAAAAGATGCAAAGACAATGCTTTCATCATGTTTCGATGCGAGAATGTCGCTAACAAAAGTAAATTCAGGTACATCCGGAAATGTTTCAATCTTTCTCCATGTCCCACCTGCATCTTCGGTTACCTGGATAAGTCCGTCATCAGTTCCTACATATATCAGGTTTTCTTTTACCCTGGATTCATCGACCATAACTATAGTTCCATAAGGTGATGTTGATGCATTCTTGGCAATAGCCTCTGGCGGCCAGATCTTGCCCATGACCTCTAGACTGTTTTGATCGATCTGCCTTGTAAGGTCAGGGCTGATCACTTCCCATGAATTACCGTAATCATCACTCCTGAATAGCTTATTTGCTGCAAAATAAAGTCTTTTGTGTGAATGCGGGCTGATAATCAGAGGAGCATTCCAGTTCCAGCGGTATGCTTCACCGGAAGGTGGCTGAGGAATTATATCAATTCCTTCGCCGCTTTTTCTGTCATATCTTGTTAATCCGCCGTATTGATACTCGGAATAGACGATATCCGGATTTTCAGGATCTATCGCCTGCCAGAATCCATCACCGCCCTGTGTGACGAACCAGTCGTCATTGACAACACCGGAATAGCTTGTGTTCTGTGATGGTCCGCCCATACTGTTATTGTCCTGGGTTCCGCCGTAAACATAATAGAATGGATAACTGTTATCCACTGCAACCCTGTAGAACTGGGTGATAGGCAGATTGGATTTATAGATCCAGGTACTGCCGTCATCAAAAGTTTCATAGATACCTCCGTCACCGCCGATTACAAAATGACGTGTATCATAAGGATCTATCCAAAGGGCATGGTCATCAACGTGTCTACCATTATTACTGAGCCTGCTCCAGTTACGGCCCCCGTCTTTTGTAACATAAGTAAAGGTTTCAACTGAATAAACCTTATTCTTATCAACAGGATCGCAGAATATCTCATTGTAATATTGAGGACTGTTACTGACATGACCGCTCATCCTTTCCCAGGATTCACCCCGGTCAGTTGATCGAAAAAAACCGCCTCTACGGTTAGGTAACTCTATTATTGCATATACATAATCAGGATTTGCCGGAGACATCGCCAGTCCTATAGCCCCTTTTTCTCCTCCGGGAATACCGTTTGTGAGTTTTTTCCATGTTTTTCCACCGTCGGTGGTTTTATGAAGTGCAGTTTCGGGGCCGCCGTTTATTTTTGTGAAGACATGTCGTCTTCTTTGATGTGATGCGACAATAAGAAGGTCGGGATCCCTCGGATCCATTACCATATCAGATACACCGGTATGTTCGCTGATGGTCAAAACTGCTTCCCATGTTTTTCCGCCGTCTGCAGTTTTGTATAGCCCTCTTTCTCCGCCGGGCCCCCAGACTGATCCTTCAGATGCTACATACACGACCTCTGAATTTCGCGGATCGATAAGTATCTTTCCTATCTGTCTCGAAGATTTAAGTCCCATGTTCTTCCAGGTTTTTCCTCCGTCCTCGGTTTTGTACACACCGTCTCCATAACCAAGTGCTCTCTGGCTGTTATTTTCACCTGTACCGGCCCAGACCACATTGGGATTATTGGGGTCCATTGCCAAACAACCGATTGCATAGGAACCATACCTGTCAAAGATTGGTCTGAAGGTAGTACCGTTATTACTGGTCTTCCAGATACCGCCTGAAGCAACACCGATATACCACTCACTGTGGTTATTCGGATTAACAGCGAAGTCTGAAATTCTGCCGGATGCCCAGGCCGGGCCGATACTGCGGAATCTCAATGATGAGAAAGTCCGCGACGTCACATCCTGTGCAATTGCTGAAGAAACCATAAAAAGTAATACAAATAATAAAGAAAAAGATCGCTTCATGCTTTTCCTCCTTATTAAGGATAAATTTATATGAATTAGTTATATTTCCCCTTGGACTGCTGATGCTAAAAAGTAAAAAAGAAATACATCAAAGTAAAATAAAATTTCATATTATTTTTATTTGTTTTAATAATTCCGGTTTTTTACCTTAAATCAGACTGAAATTGAAGATTATTACCGGAAAAAAGTAATATACTTATAATATATACCGTTGAGATCATGCTTGTTATTCTCTGAATATAGGTCCTGTCATCTCGTATTACCTGTTTTCTCACTAAACAGCATCTTTTTTATAAACCTGGTTTTACATCTAAAATAATGTTAAAAAACGGCTATATTGGAGGTAAAAATGAAGATTTATAAATTCGCCTCACTAACTTTGGTGCTGATACTCGTGGCATTCAGTTTGTCCGGCTGCCAGGAATTAGAGGAAAAGAAATTCAAAATCGCTGTGGCTACATTTTCACATGAAACATGTACTTTTGCACCTAAACCGACAACGATCGAAGACTGGGAGCATTACGGCCCCCCAACAAGGGATATTATCGATACAGACAGGGGGTATATCGGAGGATTCGTTACCTTCTGTAATGATTTCGGCAATACCGAACTTGTGGGGATCACATCTCCGAGAAATGCCAGAGGAGGTTCAAGCTGCAGCTGGAATACCAGGGAAGCATTCGATAAATATTCAGGATTGATCGTAAATGACATTGAAGATCTTGGCCCATTTGACGGGATTTTTCTAGCTCTGCATGGAGCAATGGCAGTTACCGGTTTTCCAAAACCGGAAGCAGAACTTGTCAGGCGTATAAGAACGGTTGTGGGCCCGGATGTCCCGATCATGATTACTCTCGATCTGCACGCAAATGAAGACCACGAACTTGCAGATGTAGCTGATGCCGTATTCATTATAAAGAGATACCCGCACTATGATACAACATTAATGGGTGAAAAATGCGCCTCGGTTATGCTTAGAACTCTGAGAGGCATGTATAAACCAAGAATGGCAGTCCGTAAACCTAACGTGATAACCCCAAGCGTGTACCAGGGAACAGGTGTATCCCCTGCGATGGATATAATGGAAAGAGCACGAAGGTGGGAGAACCAGAGAAAGGATGTTTATGTTTCTGTAGCATTCGGATTCGCTTATGCCGATGTTCCTGATGTGGGGGCCACTGTCATGGTGGTTACTAATAATGACCAGACTCTTGCAGAAGAGATAGCACAGGACATGAACGACTATATATGGAGAAACAGAGAGCAGTTCGCCGGAAAAAGGCTGCCGAAGACCAAAGAGGGCGTTGCAAAAGCAATCACCTCAGCAGGTAATGGTGAGATTCCTGTCGTTATAGCCGACCACAGCGATAGAACCGGCGGATCAACTCATATCCTTGAAGAACTCCTGAGGCAAAAAGCACAGAATTTCTGTATTACAACTTTAAGAGATGAAAAAGCTATCGAGAAGATCAAAGTAGAAAACAAGGTTGGTGACAGGATAACGATAGATCTTGGCGGCTATTCCGATGAATATGCAGGCAATCCTGTCAGCGTAACAGGGACTGTCAGTTATATAGGAGAATACAGGAGAGATGCAACAGTAGTATTGACTCTTAGTAATAACAACCATGTAATTCTGACAGAAAATCTCATGCAGATCACAAATACGAATATTTTCGAACCTCTTGGGATCGATTTCAGCTCTATTGATATTGTTGTACTCAAATCACGTGTTCATTTCAGAAGAGGATACCATGAGACCGGTATAGCAGGCTCGATCATTGAGGTAGACGCTCCCGGGTGGGGACCTGCCGATCTGTCGAATTTACCGTATAAGAATATCCCGAAAGATATCTACCCTGTATATTCACGGAAATAATGGAGCTTGAAATGCAGAAAAAATCAATATTAGTTTTCATCCTGACGGTTTTTTTAGTCTTTACATCGTTCTCAGCAAAGAAAAATATGATTTCCGAATTTGAGTACAAATATCATAATTACGAAGAATCTATGGAGATTCTAAAGAAGCTTGCTCGTGAATACCCTGAATATGCTGATTTGTACTCGATCGGAAAAAGCGTTACCGGTAAACGGGATCTGTGGTGCATCGAAATCGGGAACAAAAAGACCGGAGACCTCGATTCTAAACCTGCAGCATACTTTGACGGGAATCAGCATGCGAGTGAGATTACCGGGGGTGAAGTAACCCTGTATCTTGCATATTATCTGCTCACAAACTACAATACCGATCCTCAGATAAAAGAACTGCTGGATACACGTGCAGTATATATTATACAGAGGGCAGATCCTGATGGGGCTGAGTATTATATCACCGGAAATATAGACTGGGATGTGGAGAATGTTCAGGGTGCGGAGGATCATGACGGGGACGGCAGATCAGGTGAAGATGGACCTGAAGACATGGATGGTGACGGAAATATCCTCAGAATGAGAATAAAAGATCCTGATGGGAGATGGAAATGTCATCCTGATGATTCGAGGCTGATGATAAGGAGAGGTGAAGATGAAAAGGGCGGTATTTATTATCGTGTTATTTCGGAAGGTATCGATAACGATGGCGACGGGGAGATCAATGAAGACCACCCCGTAACAGGTTTCATATCGAACAGAAACTATCCGGCTTTCTGGTCATCACCTGATGCCAGATTCAGGGGGAGAGGTGACTATCCGCTGCAGGAGCATAACGCAAAACTGGTAGCTGATTTTATAATCTCGAAGCCGAATATTTCCGTTCTGGAGTCTTATCATACTACAAGCGGGATTCATTTGAGGCCGTATGCAGCCAGACCGGATGATGCTTTTCCACCTCAGGACCTTCAGGATTATTGCGCTTTACTTGGCAAAGGAACTGAGATTACTACATATCCTGTTGCATCGGTTTATAACGATTTTACTACAATTCAGCCCGGAATCCCGCCTGATGCACAGCCCGGAGTAAGGCATGGTGTTTTTATAGACTGGACGTACCAGCATCTCGGATTGTTCTCTGTGACAACCGAGCTATGGACTCTTGAGCCATTCATTAACGAGATGGGATGGGGTAATATACCGAGACACAAACCGCTCTTTGCTATCCCGGGGAGATATAACAGGCCCGATGCTCAATTAAAGGTTCTTAAATGGCTCGATATTCATGCAGGTGAAGAGAGGTTAGGCGGTCAGGGATTTAAGGATTGGAAAGTGATAGACCATCCGGATCTCGGTATAGTAGAGATAGGAGGATTCACAAAATACTGGTTGAGAAATCCGCCTCCCGGTGAATATCTCGAGAAGGTTGTAAAAGACCAGGTCGAATTTGCAGTACTAAGGGCATTGTCTACTCCCATTGTAAGGATTATGGATATCCATGTTGTAAGAGAGGGAAGTGAGTGGCTGGTTAGAGCCGCAGCAGCGAATACCGGTTACCTTGATACCTCAACTGAACAGGCAAGAATTGCAAGAGTCTCGGAACCTGACAGGTTTATTGTTGAGCTGCCTCCAAATGCACACGCTGAGAATGATAAAACCGTAAGGTTCGATTTCATGAGAGGCAAAAGAGGTTCTTCATTTGAAAGTCTGTACAATGCTGAATGGAGAATCCGGGCCCCGGAGAATACTATGATCACAGTAAAAATAGTCTCCGGTAAAGGTGGTACCGATACTCGCGAAATCATCCTGAGAAATGAATAAAGATTTAACCATGATTATATACATAAAGTAAAAAAAATAACAAGATATGGAGATTGATATGAGTTGTTTATCATTTAGGAAAACAGGATGTATGATTCTTGTACTTTTAGTCTCAATGTTAATGATGAATTTCGGCCCGGGTGATAATGCTGATGTATACCCGGAAAAACAATTTGTTCTCGACTGGCTCGGAGAATGGAGTACTGTTGAGAAGTTCGGTCATATTTCTGATGCTATATGGTCGTATGCTGAACTCGGATTACAGGAATATAAATCATCAGCGTTGCTCGTAGAAACCCTGAAAGAGGAAGGTTTTGAGGTAGAGTACGGAATTGCAGGTATGCCGACCTGTTTTGTGGCATCATACGGTTCAGGAAAACCTGTGATCGGAATTCTCGGCGAATACGATGCTCTCCCGATGATATCTCAAAAGGGCAGGGTGCCGAAGCAGGAACCTGTAATTGAGGGTGCACCCGGACACGGCTGCGGGCATAATACGATGGGAACGGCAGCAACGGCAGCTGCAATTGCTGTAAAACGATCTATGGATCAATATGGTTTTAAAGGTACGATAAGGGTATATGGATCACCGGCCGAAGAAACACTGATCAGTAGGCCTTATATGATCAGAGCCGGGCTTTTTGATGATGTTGATGCAGTGATCGATAATCATAGTGGAAGCGGTTTTTCAACTTCTCACGGAGTAAGCGGGAATGCGCTGTTCTCAACTGTTTTTACCTTCAAAGGAAGAACAGCTCATGGGGCATCACCATGGGGAGGTTTAAGCGCACTTGATGCCGTCGAGATTATGAACACGGCAACTAACTATCTCCGTGAGCATCTGTTTTATACTTATCGGATGCATTATGTCGTCACTGAAGGTGGAGAAGCGCCAAATGTAATACCTGATAAGGCTTCAGTATGGTATTATGTCAGGAATAGTGATGAAAGAGTAGAGGAGATGTACAACAGGGTGATCGACTGCGCAAAGGCTGGTGCACTTGCAG
>JANQEH010000268.1 GCA_028278455.1 bacterium | reverse complement strand
TGTTATGGTCAGGGTGCTCGAAGTTGATATCCCCCGCAAGAGGATTGCGCTGTCAATGAAAAAGAACAGGCCCTGAAATTCCGGCTCAGGCAAATTATTGTTTATTAATTACTGAAACTTGAATCAGAATACAACGTACGCCTTGATTATTCAAGTATAACACAGCTTCCGCAATTAGTCCATTTTTCTGAGGGTATCATGAAAAGACGGGATTTCCTTAAAACATCAGCTACAGGTATCTGTGCTGCAGGAATTATTCCTGCCGGTATTACGAATAAAACAGAAACACGGCAGAAAATTGAAAGTTTCAGAACACTTGGAAGGACCGGTTTCAAAGTATCAGAGATCGGATTTGGCGCCGGTTTTCTCAATGATCCATCGGTTCTGAACCGTGCTTTAGAGATAGGTATAAACTATATAGATACCGGTGAACACTATGGCAACGGCCAGTCGGAAGCGACTATCGGTGAAGTAATCGGGCGGCACGACAGAAAGAAAATATTCATTACGACCAAACTGAATCTTTCATTCGGAGAGGAGCCGACAAAGGACAGATTAAAATCCCGGTTCACAAAATGTCTCGAGCGTATGAAAACCGATTACGCTGACTGCCTGATGATACACATGACGCCTGATATCATTCAGGTAAAACATGAGGATTTCCATGAGGCTTTCAAGGAGTTGAAATCAGACGGCAAAGTAAGATTTCTCGGTCTCTCTAATCACGGCACTGAACAGAGCATATACGGATTTACACCGGTCAAAATGGAAGATGTCATACTTGCTGCCGCAGAAGATGGAAGATTTGACGTAGCACTGTTCGTATATAACTTTCTTCAAAAGGAACAGGGAGAAAAGATCATCAGCAAATGCAAGGAAAAGAATATCGGCGTAACACTGATGAAAACGAATCCTGTTTTGGTATATGAGCGGAGAATGGAATCAATCGAACAGGCGCGTCAACGCGGAAGAGATGCATCGGAATCGCTGCAGAAAATGATGGATGAATATAAGAACAGACTTGCAGAAGCAGATGAATTCAAGAAAAAGCACGGCATTAAAACCAATGAAGAGATACGTGACGCGGCGATCCGGTTCACCCTGTCAAATCCTGATGTTCATACAGTCTGCCCCACAATTCAGAACTTTGACGAACTGAACGCTTTCGCGGCTCTTGCCGGAACAAAACTGAGCGATATTGATGAGTCATCACTGGACAATTATTCCACAAACCTGGGAAAATACTACTGCCGCCACGCATGCGGTGAGTGTGAACCGGCATGTCCGAAACGTGTTCCGATTAACACGATTATGCGGTATAACCATTATTTTGATTCACAACAGCGTGAAAAACAGGCGATGAGCAAATATGCGAAATTGACGTTTAATAATGCGTCTGAATGTTTTGATTGTGACGGCGTTTGTGAACGTAATTGTCGCCATAATGTACCGGTAAGGGCAATGATGATGTATGCACATCAAAACCTGTCACTCGGTTGAGTCTCGCAAGAAAAAAAAAGAGGAACATGGAAAGACGTTCCTCTTTTTTGGTATAATTCGAAACAATTATTTCTTCTTCACACCAGTGAAATCCCTGGTAAAGCGGTCACCCATCGCAATCGTACCCTTAATCTTTCCATCTTTTACTTCAGCTGAATAGCCGATTGTCATAGTACCCATTCTGCCTTCACGCTCAATTTCAAAACTCAACATCTTACCGTCAAAAGTAACTTCATTTACTTCGATAGTGGTTGGCTGTCCTCCGCCTCCGCCGCGTCTTCCCATACCCATCGGAATCGATGCAACCAGCTTGTCTTCTTTCAGTTCGATTTTCCAGGTGTTGGTCATGGTGTTTCCGTTACGGCCTTCCATTGAAATTTCCCATTCGCCGGTTACAATCGTATAGTCCGGCTTCTCTTCCTGTGCGACTGCTGAAAATGTATAGAGCCCCAGGATTAGAATAAATACTGAAAGTCTGGTAATTATTGAAACAGGTTTCATATTGCCTCCGGTTTAGAGAAATTATGTTCGAGTACCTGATAATTACAAAGCTCTATCACTAAACGTTCATTTTATCTCGGATTTCTTTTACTTTTTTTGGAATATTTTATTAATTCTATTGTATATTCATGTAGGATGTGGAATAGGAGCATGATTCTCCTTGGGGAGGTGGAATGTGTCTTAATTTCACATTTTTTTTATTATTAGGTACAATTTTTACTTTTTCAGTATAGTTGTTTTTAGCCATTTTGACTAACAAAAATAATCTGCAATGAAAAGAAACATGCTTAAACAGAACATGAAAAACCTTGTTAAAGTATTATTATTACTAATTACACTATCGTCGTGTAATGACAAAAGTACTGAGCCGCATGTCTGGTATATTGAGGATCCTGTTCCACCTCTGGATGAATATCCTGCCTGGTCTCCTGACGGTACAAGAATAGTATATTCCCATAATGGTATTGTCAACATTTCAGAGAAAACCAAATGGGGTTACACTTACGATGTTGATCTTGATCGAAAGGGACTCTGGATTGTTAATGCTGACGGCAGTAATCCTCACATGCTTATTAAGTCTATGGGAATATTTGCAGACTGGAGTCCTGATGGAAAGTGGATCGTTTTTGAGACTGGCGGGCAGATTTATAAAGCGCCTGTATCCGGCGACAGTCTTGTAATGTCTCAGGTTGTGCAACTCACAACGGAAGGTGGGAATTTTTTCCCGGCATGGAGTCCGGATGGAGAATGGATTGCATTTGATTCAAACTTAAATGATGAAAATGGAGCTCACGTTATCTCGAAAATTCGAAATGATGCTTCTGATAGAACTGACATTAGCCAACATGGAATTGGAGAATGGAGAATGCCTCATTGGTCACCGGACGGGAAAAAGATTGTATTCAAGAATTATATAAACGATGCTGGAGAGTTGTTTATTATGAATAGTGACGGTAGTGAATTAGTCAGATTGAGTCATCTTTCTTTCTTCGAGAGCTACCCAAAATGGTCTCCGGAAGGAACCTGTATAGTATTCAACAATCAGCTTAATCCTGGTAGTGGAATATATACAATACATACGAATGGAACCGGATTAAAACGTTTGGCACAGGGAACGCATCCAGATTGGTCACCTGATGGTTCACAGATTATATACGTTAAGGACTCGTTAGACGATCCAAAAAACAATACACTCTGGATCATGAACCGGAATGGCTCAGGCAACAGACAGCTTACATTCTATCACCAACCATGATTCTCTTTGTGGGAGGTGGAATGTATGTTAATTTCACAGTTTTTTGTATTTGAGTACAGGATTTGCGCTTTCAATTTAGTTGTTTATGGAGTAATTCGATGAATAGAACAGTGTCCGAAATTAAAAAAAACACGTTTAGACAGAATATGAAAACCGCTCTTAGAACATTGTTATTATTAGTTATATTGTTTTCGTGTAAAGACAATAGTACTGAACCTGGAAGTCCGTGGATTCCGGATCCGGTTCCACCGCTGGATGAATACCCAACCTGGTCTCCTGACGGCACAAAAATATTGTATTATCACAGAGGAATAATCGAAATCTCTGAAAAACACTATTGGGGCTATGATTATAGTACAGATATAAACCAGATAGGGCTTTGGATGGTTAATTCCGACGGTACAAATCCACATCTGCTTATCAATAAGACTGGAATTATTGCAGACTGGAGTCCGGACGGAAACTGGATTGTTTTTGAAACCGGAGGACAGATTTATAAAACGCCTGTTTCAGGAGACAGTCTTGTAATGTCTCAGGTTGTGCAACTCACCACTGAAGGAAGGAATTTTTTCCCGGCATGGAGTCCGGACGGAGAATGGATAGCTTTTGATTCAAATGTGATTGAACCATATTCTATCTGGAAAATGTACAGTGATGGATCTGACAAGACTCAGTTGCGTGTGTCTGAGTTTGAAGGAGATGGGAGATCACCTCACTGGTCACCAGATACCAAGAGAATAGTATTTCAAAGTTATTATAACCGTGAACCGGAATTGTTTATTATGAATTCTGATGGTAGCAGTGTCTTTATGTTAACAGAAAACACGATTTATGAAAGATATCCAAAATGGTCTCCGGATTGCATGAGCATTGTTTTTGATGGCCATGATAATTCAGGTTCTTACATTTATGTTATGAATTTAAACACAGGTAATTCAAAAAGAATTGCGGAAGGAATTCATCCTGACTGGTCACCTGATGGAGCAAAGATTATCTACGTTAAGGGTTCGTTAGACGATCCCAAAAACAATACACTCTGGATTATGAACCGGGATGGTTCAGGCCATAAACAGCTTACGTTTTATCACCAGCAATGACATTATTCATCCCTGGGAGGTGATTCCAATGGGCATTTCATCAATTCTACTAATTCAATAATCCACACCCAATTCATTCTGCACTATTCCTTTTTCGGAGGTCACTATTAAGGTGATTGTTAAACTCTCCGTTTTCGTTTTAGTCTTCGCATTGGCAGTCAATTCAGTTTCTATAGCTCAACAGAAACCGGATAAGGAGTCAATTTCAAGGCAAATTGTAGTAATGTTTGATTCTAATGTTTTCTCTTTTGAACAAGGAAAGAATGAAGCTCTTAAACAGGATGTTACTGTTCGCAATGATTCACTAAAGACATTTCTAGAAACATCGAAGGTTTCAAAAATCGCAAAAGCATTTCCACAATTTACGAAGCAGGACAGGCAAAGAAGGAATCGAAAAGGTAAAACAGTAAATGTAACAGACAGAACGCTGATATATATTCTTACAGTACAAAATAAGGAGGATGTTCCAACAACAATAGAGACAATTGAGAGTCTACCGGGAGTTTTATTCGCAGAACCACATCAGATTTCCGCAGAACAATTAGAATCACCAAACGATCCTCTTTACACTTCAGGAAATCAATGGAACCTGCACAATACCGGCCAGTCCGGTGGAACATCTGATGCAGATATCGATGCACCTGAAGCTTGGGATATTACAACAGGTTCGAATGTTATAGTTTCGGTTATCGATGGGGGGATCAGGAGTACACATAATGATTTAACCGGAAGGATAAACGGGGATGCTGGTTACGACCAGACAGGTATTGTTGGCCACGGAACACGGGTTGCTGGTGTAATTGCTGCAGAAGGTGATAACAACAGTACAATTGCGGGAATAAACTGGAATGCAAGATTAAACAGCCAGGTAATTGATTGGACATTTCCGATACCGAGCAGTGAATTTGCCAACGCAGTTGATGATGCCGTTACAGCCGGAGTTGCTATTATAAATGCGAGTTGGAAAAGTGATCATAGTACATTGATACAGGTTGCTTTCGCAGACGCCTACAACAGTGATATCGTAAATGTAGCTGCTGCAGGAAACGTCTATAAGGATACGTTGGTACATCCTGCTGGATATAATGAAAGTGTAATTGCTGTATCCGGTACAAATAGACTCGACGCTTTATGGACTGGAACCGGTATTATTGGGAGCAGTTATGGTAACCATATTGATGTCAGTGCGCCTGCTTCAGAAATTTATTCAACAGACAGTGGAACAGATACTGATTATGAAATAAAGAGCGGAACCTCATATGCAACTGCACATGTCAGTGGGATAGCGAGTCTACTGCTTTCTGTCAATTCCAATCTCTATAATGATGATATACGAAGGCTTATTGAAATTTCTGCTGAAGATCGAGGTGTTTCAGGATGGGATCAGAAATTTGGACACGGCCGTGTAAATGCACGCAGCGCTCTTGATTTCGTTAAATCCGGTTCTGACTACAGTTTGTATCAGCAAACGGCTTCAAGTGGAACTGATTATTCGACCAGTGGTTATTATGAAATGCGTTTTTATGGTGATCATCCCGGAATTTATTGTGTCAAACGTAATGAAGTTCGAAAAAACGTTACTCTAAATTATCTAGATGACTATCATATCTGGGGTCGTGGTACAGACAATGGACAAGGAACTTTAGGATACAGGTCTGATACTCATAATTATACAACAGGCTTTACGGAGGTTGTGTCCCATACAAGAGGTGCTGCGGGTATATATGCAACGTTGAGGACATATGTATACGAATATTACAGGTACAATGGATTGGGGCAGATATTTGAGCGATTAGGATGGTTTCCTGCTACACCTCAGAATGTCACTTTTGCATATACTGTAATAGGAAAACCTGTATTGCATGTATATATAACGGGAGATGATGAAGTCCTTGAATACACTTCAGGTACATGGACAGCAAATATTCAACATGGTTCTTCTCCATTTTCATATCAATGGTATTATAAAGAAAACGGGCAATCATCTTGGTCGACTGGCGGTACTTCAAGTTCTTATACGCGGCATGTTGGACCTCCTGGCACTTTTCAGGTTAAATGTGTTGTAACAGATAATGATTCAGCAACTGATGAAGAAATTTATTATGTCTTTGTCAAAGAAGAGGGCGGCCCCGAGAAGGTAACTGCACATGTTCCTGACAAATTCGGTCTCTCACAAAATTATCCGAATCCGTTTAATCCTGTTACAACAATCAAGTTCCAACTTCCAGAGGCATCGTTTGTTAAGTTGATTGTTTACAACATAAATGGACAGGAAGTTGCCCGGTTGGTTGAAACAAATATGGAAGCAGGATATCATGAAACTGATTGGGATGCGTCAAGTGTTGCAAGTGGCATTTATCTGTACAAAATTACAGCGGGCAACTTTACTCAAGTTAAACGTATGGTTGTGGTTAAATAAATCTAATTGTTTTACAACTAAAAGCCTGGTTATTCAACCGGGCTTTTTATTTGTTTTAAACTTAGGGCCTTGACTAGCAAAATCGTAATCATACTATCTTCTGGTACTGAAAAGATTCAGGGAAGAAATAGCATCGTTTATACTTCTGGGATGAAATGCCAGTGCTGCCGGAGTGTAGCAGGTATTCCAGCAACCGGTGCACTGATTCATGTCTTCAAGCATTGAATCCCAGGCACTCGATTCAAAAATTTCATTCGGACTCTGGCTGAAAATATTGCCAATGGCTCCGCCAAGGCAGGCGTTTATATTGCCGTTTGGTTCAATATAAAATTTCGATCCCAGTGAAGGACATTCCAGATACGGGCACCTCTTCTCCATATTTCCCTGTGCGAACTTATCATACCCTTTAAGTATGAAAGCCGGCGTGGAAACATATTTGGATTGAAGCATTAACTCAACGGCATTTCTGATTTCATCGCTGTCCGTTATCTTCATATCGCTGTGTTCCTGATGATTTGGCGAGGTCCAGCGGTAAAAATCGACGGTTGCATTCCAACCAATATGTGCAATGAAATCAAGAATCTCCGGGAGTTGTTCCATGTTCTGCTTACTTATGACTACATTGAGTGAGGTCCGGACCGGTTTTGTCAAAGAAGAATTCAAACTGTCGATCCGCTCGATTCCGCGGATCACCGTATCCGCTATGTTTTTTGCACCGCGAAGTTTATCCACTGTCTCGCCAAAACCGTCAAAGGAGACCTGAATTGATGTGCCGGTTTCGAGTACTGTGTCAATTATCCGGTTTACGACAGTTTCTTTTGCATAGAGGTTGGTCAGAAGCTGAAGATTCAGGAAATTTTTACCGGAGGCGTACCGAATCATATTATCCAGTTCCGGATTAACCATCGGTTCACCGCCGGACAGGGAGACGAACTGCGTACCATGCCTTTCCAGGATATCGATACAGCGAATAAAGTCGGCTAAAGTGAAGTTAACCGGTCCACCCTCATACTCATAAATATTGCACTGTCGGCATCTCTGCGTACATCTCATTGAAACCAGAATATTAGTCAACAGCATCGCGGGCCGGCGATTTATCACATGGTTAAATGTACTGAAAGACCGGCGTATTACCTGAGTGGATAGTAGTTTGGAAAGCATTTTATTTGATATTAAGTTCGACTCAGAAAAACTTAAAAAAATTGAACGCAATTCTTACTCTTCTGGGAAAGAATTTCCTATTAATTCATCAAGTAATATACACACAATAGACCTTAGATGAAAATGATAATATAGTATAAAAACTGAATTGCGCAAAAAAAGAGCAGGTAATTACTGCACTTTAAGTTACAATTCAGCTTATTATTCTAAATGCGTTTAGTCATGCCGAAGAGCATCTGCAGAATTGATCTTTGCCGTTTTTACTGCCTGGAAACTTACGGTAAAGATTACAATGAGAATTGTGATCAGAGATCCGGTAAGGAATGAAATCACATTGAATCCAGCCTTATACACAAATTCACGCAATAGAAAATCATTAATGTAATATGCAGCAGGCAAAGCGATTACCAGAGAAACGGTTACAAGAATGAGAAATTCATTCATAATCAGAAATATAATTCCTGAAACCTTAGCGCCAAAAACTTTCCTGATGGAGATCTCTTTGATCCTGCTCTCGGTAAAAAATGATACTAACCCAAGCAGTCCGATTGAAGACAGGAATATCGACAGAAATGCTGAATATCCAAGAGTATTCAGAGCTTTGAATTCTGAACTGTAGTAGCGCATTATCCTGTTATCGAGAAATCCATACTCAAACGGATAATCGGGTGAAAATTTATTAAAAGTCTTTTCCACATTGCCGATAACCGATTCAAGATCATCGCTTTTAATTTTTACACACAGATACGAAAACGCAGATGGATTGCCGAAACTCCTGTTTTCATCTGGCAAATGCAGAATTATCGGTTCTATCTGCTGCTGGAGCGGCCTGAAATGAAAATTCTTGACAATTCCGATAATTGTCCCGACACTGCTCCATAGTTTCATTCGCTTACCAACCGGATCATCTATTCCCATCTGCCGAACTGCTTCTTCATTAATGATGAATGCTTTACTGTCGAGAGACATATTCTTATCAAAGTTTCTGCCTGCTGTCAATTCGATACCAAAAGTTTCGAGAAAATTATAGTCGACTGTAGCAGTATTCATCTTAATCCGGCGATCATCGCTCATCCCTTCCCAATAGCCTATCCGGGTCCAGTTAGCCATATATGTCGGCAATGTCTCAGAAGCAGTTACTGACAATACTCCTGGATAATCCTGCAATTCACTTTTGACATTCTGATACTGATTAAACAGACTACGGTTCATTCCGACATACATCATACGGTCCCATTCATACCCGAGATTCTTATTTTTAATATAATCAAGTTGATTGAGCGCCAGCAGGGTAATGACGATAAGTACGGATGATGCTGTAAATTGCGTAATTACGAGTATCTTTCTTAAAGTTGAGCCGCGTTTCTTTCCGTATTTACTGACGTCCCGCAGTGTACTTACAGGCTGATATGATGAAAGGAATACTGCCGGATACAGGCCTGAAACAATCCCGGTAAAGACTATGATAACGAGTAATAGAATGAACGTTTCCAATGATTCCAGGAGTTCAAAAGATACCTGTTTTCCTGATAGATTCTGAAAAACCGGGAGCACAGAATACACAAGGATGAACGCAGCGACAGATGAGATTCCCGTTAAAAGGAAAGATTCACCCAGGTATTGTTTAATAAGATCGCTTTTTTGCGCACCGATAGTTTTACGCAGACCGACCTCCTTCGCTTTCCTTCCGGCCCGTGCAGTTGATAGATTCACGAAATTAATACACGCGACAAAAAGTATAACGAATGCGATGATGCTGAATACATACAGGTATGTTGTTCCACCTATTGATATGAGATGTATCTCATCAAGCGCCTGCATTTTTAACTTTACACTGCTTTCCGGTTTAAATCGCGTGATATAATCACCTATTCCTGCCGCTACATCTGAAGGAATAACAGAATCTCCAATCTGTATATAGGTAGTAAAGTCATACCTTCCCCAGTCATCCAGCCTGTTGTCAATTTTTTTGTATGCAGAAAAGGGAGCCAGGTAATCAAAATTGATATGTGAATTTGATGGGACATTATTGATTATACCAGATATCGTAAACTCCAGATTATCACCAACCTGAATAGACATTCCTACCGGATTCCTGTCTCCGAAAACTTCCTCTGCTTTAGCAGCAGTAATCAGTATCGAACCCGGATTATCAAGAACATTATGTGTCTCACCTGACACTAAACTAAAGGTGAACATTTTGAGAAACGATGTATCTACAAATGCTATTCCAGTTTCATAAAAGCTCTTTTCTTCCGTTCGGCAGAGTTTTTTTCTTACAGGAATAAACCTGGTGCTGTTTATAATTCCGGGAAAATCCTTGTTCAGTGAAGGCGCCAGCATTGCAGGCGTCGAGTCGAACAGTAACTCACTGTTCATTTCGGCAACTATTCGATAAATGGAATCGCGGTTTTCATGAAAAGAATCAAAATTCCTTTCATATTGAATATGCATCAACATAAGGATGCTGCATGCTAATCCGGCAACGAGACCGGAAATGTTGATCAAAGAGTACAGCTTGTTATTCTTCAGGTGTCTCAGCGATATCTTGAAATAATTTCCCAACATGAAAATACTCCAAAACATTGAAAACATTTTATTGTAGAAAACTGTGGCCAGAACTTCACCGGTATACCAAAAATCAGCTCTTAAACTGCCTTTTTCCCGCGCAATAGCGATGTAAATCTCTTCGAAATCTTCCACAATAGAGAAATCGACTGATTTTGAAGTCCCTTTTCGTAATAGCCAAGTAAGTAACGCCGGAGGGAGTGGATTATTATTCATATTTATGTACTCTGAAATTCGGATTCATATGGAATCTTGAGCAGGAATCAGGCAGAAATATTATTTCTTCGATATTATCGTATATTTATATTTACGACAATGTCGTATTAAAGTTGCAGGGGTATTCTAAGAATTTGTTTGAGAAGTGTAAGGTATCAGAAACAAAACCGGGCAGGAATATCAATGAACTCTAAAGCAAATTAAAGGCATCTGTCTTCCGGCAGACCGGCGAGCTTTTTAAATTCGATTCTGTCGTGTGGATTCCCGACAACCGCTATAATATCACCTTTGGAAAAAACAGTATCTAATCCGGGATTCGAAATAAACTCACCCTTTCGTATAATTCCGACAACAGTAACTCCGGTTTTTGAGCGGATAGCAGAACCCTTTATACTTTTTCCCAACAGGGAACTTCGTGTGAGAATTTCTACCCAGGATATCTCAAGCAGTTCTTTAACATTATTCAGTAACGCTAAATTCTGGTAGTCTTTATTAGTGTCGTATACCGGTGCATAATGGCTGCGGCGGATATTGTCTGAATACTCCTGGATAGCGGTAATGGGAACCTCAAGGTGCAGCAGAGCCTGCCTGGCGTACTCCAGTCCGGTCTCCATTTCCGGAAAAACTACCATGTATACATCATCTTCGTACAAATCCTGCATCTGGTCTTCTGATTTCGCCCTTGCCACGATATGCAGTTTAGGATTAAGACGGTTAGCATTTTTAATAATTGATTGTGATTCAACTATCGAAGGAGTTGTAACGAGGAGAAGTTTCGCCGATCCTATTCCGGCAGCTTCGGCAGTAATTGACTGACTCATATCGCCGAAGATTACAGGGTATCCCTGCGTCCTGCACTCTACCATCCGCTGATGGTTCATTTCGGCCACAACAAACGGAACACATATCTCTTTTAAAATATTGCCAATATACTTTCCTACCTGTCCGCCGCCGGCAATAATCACATGATTATCCAAACCATCATGCGGAATATTCTCTGTAATCAAAGCTTCATGCTTGAAAAACCGTTTCTTAAGTTTATAAAGCGGCGCTGTCAAAGCGGAAACGAATGGTGTCGCGATCATGCTGATTACACTGACAGAGAGAATCAGAGAGTACATATATTGACTGATCGCTTCTGCCGCGAGACCGATCCGGGCAAGAACGAAAGAGAATTCACCAACCTGAAACAGACCAAGTCCAACAGCGAGAGGTACAATATTTTTGTATTTAAAAATAATTGAAATACCCCAGAAAAGAATACCTTTTGTAACACCGATAATCAGAACAAGCATAAGAACAAGCTGCCAGTTATCAAACAAAAAACCGGGATCAAGAAGCATACCTACCGTGGTAAAGAACAGCAGACCGAAGATATCACGGAGTGGAACAATATCGTTCAGCGCCTGGTGTCCGTAATCAGATTCACTGAGAACCATACCAGCGACAAACGCACCGAATGCGAACGACAGACCGGCTTTATAAGTCGCGTAACCTATCCCCAAACCAATGGCGGTTATTGAAAGAATGAACAGCTCCCTGGAATTCCAGTCAGCAATATACGCGAGCAGCCTCGGCAGCAGTTTCGTTCCCAGCAATATCATTATCGTCAGAAACACGGCAGACTTTACCACAGCGGTTCCAAGTAATATCAATCCCGCTTCAGGATTACTTATCTGGGGCAGAATAATCATCATCGGTATAACGGCAAGGTCCTGAACGATCAGCATACCAATCATAACGCGGCTGGAAAGCGTACCGATCAGCCCCCGCCCCATCAGGATTTTCATGGTTACCATGGTACTTGAGATCGATATGATATTGCCGAACCAAATTGATTCTGCTGTACTCCATCCCAAATACTTTCCGATAGCATACCCTATGAGGATTGTTACAAGAAGTTGAATCGGTGTACCGATAAGTGCAATCTTACGGACCGGTTTCAATTCACTCATGGAGAATTCCAGTCCGAGAGCAAAAAGCAGGAGCGCTACACCAATCTCCGCCAGGAGTTCAATCTCATGAATATCCGTAATTCTGACGCCCAGCGTGTGCGGGCCCACAATTATACCCGCCAGTATGTAACCGAGTACCAGCGGCTGCTTCAGTTTCTGGGCAATGACCGCACCAAAGAGTGCGGCGACAACAATTATGATGATATCTGCAGCAAAACCCATTGAGATTTTCTCCTAAGGACCGGCTGATTGAATTCAGTGTAGTATAACAACACAGTAATGCTGTTATTAATTCCGGAAGCGGCTACAAACGATAATTTTTATCTACTGAACAATGTACGTATAATTATCAATCCACAAAATGGAAAATATCTTCGATATCATTTTTAAATACAATACAATTCCTGCATAAAGGTGTTTTGATTACCAGAGTATTAAATCGAAATAAAAACCCGGCGATAATCACCGGGTATTTACATCATTGGTTTAAAAAGATTTTCAGTACATTATCCATATAAATATCACAATAGTATATTATTAAAAAGGAGTTCAGAATTACTCAATACTGATTTCTCCCATTAGCCGTTGAATTTCGAGCAATGCAATCCGCGCCTGGAACTGCGCAGAGATCAGATCGGCACGGGCAATATTCAGATTGACCTGGGCGTCCCTGAATTCCAGTGAATTAACAGTTCCCAGATTAAACCGTTCCTGCTGTAACTGCAAATTCTGCCTTGCAGCTAAAATGTTCTGCTCTTCAAGCTCTACCTTCTGTATTGACCTGATATATGTCAGGTAGAACTCCTGAGCGAGTGCTGTCAATTCATTTTCCAATTGCTGAAGCGCCAGATCACTGTTCTTTAGCTCGACCCGGGCATTTTGCACAGCCGTATTTTTCCGGAATCCGTCAAACAGGTTATACGATAGCGATAAAGAAACACTTCTGTCAGTACTCTTTGTAGTAATATCATCCGGAAACCTGCCGCTTGACACAGTTCTGTCTGAATAGGAATAACCTGCTCCGAATGACATATTGGGAAAATACTCTGAACGTGCAACAGTAATATCCTGTTTAGCAACAGCACTGTTCTTTCGTGCTCGCTGTAAATCACTGTTATTATTCCTGATACCGTTCATTATCTCTGGCAGGTCAAGATCAGAAACGGGAACCGGTATCTCATTCAATACCTCAAACTCGCTCGCAGGATCCTGCCCGACTAATACATTAAGATTCTTTCTGGCGATTTCTACCTGCAGCTCACGATCGATCAGGGCTGTGACATCTTTGTTGAATGAGACTTGTGCGTTAAGCAGATCTGTTGAAGATGCACCCCCTATCTGATTACGAACACGCTCGCGTTCAAGCCGTTCTTCCGAGATATCACGCGATTCCGTGAATACGGTCAGCAGTTGCTCCTGCTGATGTACATTGTAGTATGCCTGTAATATCGAAACGACATCCCTTTCTATGACAGATCGTGATTGATAATTACCCAGCAGCGCAAGTTCATTGAAACGCCGGTTTTCTGCAAACATTCTGAATCCGTCGAAAAGTGTCCAATTCAGCGAAACCTGTCCTTCCCATCCGGTCGCATCTGAATCTCCGAAACTGAATGGTGAATTAGTTTCCTGCCCGGAGGTGCTCAGTGAGTAATTCGCCGAACCGCTGAGAGATGGAAGGAATACTGCTCTGCCAAATTTCCTGCTGTTGTCAGCTATTTCACTGTTATTTCTGGCGATACGTATGGAATAATTATTCTGAAGTCCAATCCTTACGGCATCTTCAGGTGTCAATGTGTCCTGAGCTTTGGAACTGTCAACTGTCAGTAGCACTGAAAATAAAACTGTTATAATTATGCTCTGTAACATTGTATCAATATCTCCCATTAATTCTCATTTACAGTTAATGCCAGTTCTCTGACTGCCGGTTCAACCTGTTCAGGCTGAAGTTTATTACCTGAAATCAACCAGCTAAATGACAAACGCACCGAATTGAGCGCAAGAAATGCAGCGGGTAGAATGATAAGCAGTATGAATGTTCCGAATATCATCCCATAAGCAACTGAAACTGCCATAGGAATCAAGAACTGCGCCTGCCTGCTCGTCTCAAAAATGATCGGCCCAAGGCCGAAAGCGGTAGTCATCGTTGTCAGTAGTATCGGCCGCATTCTTGATATACCGGCATTATAGACTGCATCAAAAAGTATCTGGCCCCGCCTCAGATTACGATTGATCTGGTCAACAAGGACAATACTGTCATTGATGATGATACCTGAAAGTGCAATAATTCCGTAAATTGAGAGCGTGTTTACCTGAATTCCCTGGATACCGTGTCCCCAAATTGCGCCGAGAACTCCAATGGGAATCAATCCGAAAATAATGACCGCCTGCAGGTAAGAACGGAATACAAGCACAATCAGAATGAACATCCCCAACAGTGCCAGAGGAAATGCTGCCGCCATTGAGCTCTGAGTCTTTTCCTGGTCACGCGACTGCCCTTCAAACGAGAAGGTTATTCCCCTGACCTGCGATTCAATGCGCGGAATCACATCATCCTGAATTGCGGCGAGAATCGGAGGAAGATCGTCCTGAACATTGGCAAGATTCGCCTCGACCCTGACCTCGCGGTTTCTGTCAAGCCGGTTCACCGCTGTCAATCCGCGCTCCATCGTATAATCTGCAAGCTCACTGAATGGATATTCCGCACCATTGGATGTTTTAATCCTGAGATTGTCCAGTTTACCGAGTGACTTGCGGTCCTCATCTTTATACCGTAC
>JANQEH010000259.1 GCA_028278455.1 bacterium | reverse complement strand
GGTTATGTCCTGGCTTTCGCGGGCGTAAACAATGTTACCCTGGCCGGTAGCTCCCAGTATGTATTTGTAACCTTTGCTTTTACCATACTCGCGTATATAATCGTTTACCGCATTTATTACATTTTGGGTAAGTGCCTGATCTTCTTCGCGGGCTTTCATTTGTATGGCTTCCTGGTATTGGTTTATTTGCACTTGCTTGTTGCGCAGCAATTCTTCTTTTAGTTCTTTTTCGCGGGTAGTCATGCGGCTACGTTCTTTTTCGTAGTTTTTAAGTTCTTCCTGGAACTGGGCCACCAAGGTATCAGCGTTGGCATTCCACTGGGCAGCCTTTTCTTCGTATTCTGCACGAGCAGCCTGCATACCCTTGTATTCCTGCATAAGCACGGCCACATCTACATATACTGTTTTTTCTTTGTTTAACGCCTGGTAGCCCACCAAGCCTAAAACGCCTGCCAATAGTACCACGTTAATTATTAATTGTGTTTTTTTCATTTCTTGTCTTCTTTATCTCGTTGCTACCTTTTATTGTTGTTTATATCGGGCACGCACTATTTTAACCAGTTGTTTCTAATTAACCTTTTTCATTCTTCCATTACCTACCTACTTTTAGTCCGTAGCCGAGGGCGCTACGGACAACGGGGTAGGAACTGGCGATGTACTGAGTGATTAGCTTAAACTATATGGTTTGAAAAACTCTTTCATAAACTTTAATTTATAAATTAAATGAACCAAGAAATGGAAAAAAAGTATAATCCCCCATAAAATCAATAAGTAATAAAATGGCCATTTATCTTGGTTTATAAAAACTTTATAGGTGTTTAGTAGTAGAGGTACAGAAAATATAAAAATCAAATGTGGTAACCTGTAGGCTGCGGCTGCAACCCTTCTTGTGAGGTTAACGCAATATAGAGAACTCGTGTTTCAGTCAGATTATAAAACCTTTTTGCTCTGCCTCCTCTTTCCGGTGATGACTCACCCAGAAACGAATTGATCAATCCTTTTTCCTCAAGACGGTTAAGCGGAATATATACAGAACCAAATGACCATTCTTTCCCCGTGGTTTCTATGATCTGTTCCCTGATAGGAACACAATATGCATTATCCTTCAGTTTCCAGATCGCAAGAAGCACCAGTTCTTCAGGTCTTGATAATAGTTTCATGATCAACCTCAGTGTATTAAACATCCTTTTTTCCTTACAATTTGAAAGATATATATATTAAAATTGACAGCACATATCTTTCAAATTGTAAGGATTTAATTTATTAGACGTGATAAACTAAAAAAGGTTGCTGCATTTTATTCATACTTCAATAATATTACGGAGTGACAGTAGAAGAATTTTCTGAAATCGAATGCAGTGCTATATGCGATACCTTTATATAGCCGTGACTTTTCGTTTGGCTGGAGTCTCAAAATATGTTTTACCATTCATGTGCTACACTGCTTGTTAGCTTCCAGCCATCCTTTAACTTAATCATGGTAATAAAATCTGTACCGTGCAAAGTTTCTCCAACATAAAAATCAACTTTAGCACACCCTGCAGTACCGGCAACATCAACTGCAGGAAATTCAACTCTTACTTTATTTCTTCTTCCATTTGGGCGCGAAGGTTTCACACGGTTTACATACTCGATAAAACTTTCAAATCCACGCTTATGATATTCTCCATCTCTCAGTTCTATAATATTAAAATCCGGATGAATACCTTTCTTCATAGCCTCAATATCGTAATTATTCAGATACCCGTCAACAAGAGAATCCTGTATAACTTTTTTTATTTCAGCTATTTCGTTTTCGTTTTCCATCGCATCAAAAGCGTAAAATGGAATAGCAAATAGAACTATTATAATGACACAAAAGATTTTTCCGGCTTTCATTTTTTGTTCTCCTATATTAAAGACAATCAATCTCATAGGTGTATTCTATACTAAATAATATGCTTACTGTAAATAGCACATAGATTATTAATAAATGCATAACAACAGGCTCTCCGAATTCTCTAATCGTATTTTAATGATCTGACAGGATTTGCAATTGCCGCTTTCACTGCCTGGAAACTCACTGTCAAAAGCGCGATCACGATTGATGCAATGAAGGCTAATCCGAATGTTTTAATCCCCGGGGAGATCTTAAAAGCAAATTCTGATAACCAGTATTTATTCATTATGAAATATGATATAGGTAATGCCGCTGAATTTGCGATCAGTACCCATTTAATAAATTCTCTTGAAAGGTTAATAACAAGGCTGTCGGTTGATGCCCCCAGAACCTTTCGGATACCTATCTCCTTTGTTCTCTGCTCTGCAGTAAAAGATGCAAGTCCGAATAGACCGAGACATGCAATAAATATCGCAAGAAATGCGAAATAGCTGAAAATCTCACTTAAAGTCTCTTCAAATCTGTATTGTGAATCGAAATTTTCATCCAGGAAAAAATAACTGAGCTCTCTGTTTGGTTCAAACTCCTTCCATTCAGACCTTACAAAATCGAGAGTACTATCAAGATTCTCATTGTTGATCTTCATCGAAAGAAAATTCCCTGCCCTCGGATTGTAATTCAACACAAGAGGCTCGATCGGATCTCTAAGTGATCTGAGATGGTAATCTTTGAATACTCCGATGATCTTTGCCTGAATATCATGAGGTCCTGCCGGAATAAATTCTTTTCCCGGAGCATCATCTCTCCAACCCAATTTTTCGGCGGCTTTTTCATTTATAAGGAACGCTGCTGTTGTATCTGTAGGAAATTCTCTGGAAAAGTCCCTGCCATCCACTACCTCAACTCCATAGGTTTTCAGGAAATCATAATCTGCAGATATGACTCTCATGGTTTCGGCTTCACTCTGAGATCTCCCTTCAGGTACAAAAAGTCGAATATTTGCACCTGAGCCGGGAACGGAATCAGAAAATGTTGCATCTATTATATTCGGATTTCTTTTCATCTCAGTTTTAATCGTATTATATCTCTGACGCACTCCGGCATCTCTAACGCTTACTACAAGAATTTGCTCTTTATTAAAACCCAGGTCTTTGTTTTTCATGAAATGAAGCTGGTCTAAAACTATCAGTGTGCTGATTATCAGTATTATCGAAATAGAAAACTGGAAAATAGCGAGTGATTTTCTAAGGGATCCGCTTTTGGCTCCGCGGCTGAGATTTCCTCTCAAGACAGTATTCGGACGAAATGCAGAAAGAAAGAACGCCGGATAACTTCCGGCAAATATTCCTGTGAATAGAGTTATACCTATAAAGCTTGAGAGAATCCCCGGTGAAAACAGAATACCGGCGCTGAATTCCTTTCCGGTCAATGAATTGAATTGCGGAAGAAGAATGATAACCATAACCGCAGCCGTAACAGCTCCAGAAACTGATAGAAGTATCGATTCAGTCAGGAACTGCCAGATAAGGTTTATCTTATATGCTCCGAATACTTTCCTCATCCCCACTTCTCTTGCTCTATTTGCTGATTTAGCCGTTGATAGATTCATAAAGTTAATACAGGCTATAACCAGGATAAATGCAGCTATTGCTGAGAATACATATATATATATAATATTTCCGTTTGGAGAGATCTCACCCTCAAGCTGTGATCTAAGGTGGATATCAGTAACCTTTTGCAGATGAAACTCCCATCCCACACCAACCTGCCGGGATGTCTCTCCGGCCTGGTCTTCATAAATTTTCATCATCTTTGATTTAACCAATCGCGGATCGGCTCCAGGAGACAGCATAATATAACTGAAGCCCTGGATAAAAAACCATTGTGTATTCATTATGTCCAGGATATTGTCCGGCAATGCCGAAACGGGGAAGAAATAATCATAACGAAAGTGGGAATTTACAGGCATGTTCTCTATTACACCTCCAACTAGAAAATCACCGAGCTGTCCCAGGTTACCCGGAAAGTTGAAACTCAGTGTTTTTCCTATAGGATCCGTATCCCCGAAAATCCTGTCTGCGACATCTTCAGTGATAACTACCGAATTTGGAGAACTAAGTGAGTATTCGGGGCTGCCACCCGTGAATTTCTGCGTGAACATCCTGAAGAAATCCTGATCTACTGCAATTACATTGCTTTCTTCGTATGTTCTGCCGTCATAGGTAACGACAGGATTTCCAAGTACATTGATTCTTGAATAGGTTTCTACTTCCGGAAGTTCCTGAGAAAATACAGGACCTGTGACAAACGGTGCCATCGCAATATTTCTCACACCGCCCTGCATCTGGAGGTCGGATGTGATTCTGTAAAGCCTGTCTGAATTCTCATAATAATTGTCATAGCTCAGTTCATCAAGGACATAAAGAAGTATTAGAATACAGCAAGTCATTCCGGTCGCCAGCCCGGCTATGTTGATGAATGAATACCCCTTTTGCCTGAGAATGTTCCTAATAGTGATCTTGAGATAGTTTTTAAACATTGTTAAGCTCCATGTAAATCTGTATTTAATTGAACCGGGTAAGATCGCAAAGATCTGAATAACGTACCAGGTCAACGCCGAGAATCGACCTGACTGGCGCAATTTCTGAGCGAATTCTTCCTCGAATTCCTTCAGCGCCTGTTTCCTGATGGAACAATTCAGAAGATATGCCAGAGTCTTACGCAGAATCTCCGGCGGTTTTCTTACAGCAATGCTCATTATTTCAGATGTTCTTCTCTTAAGGGCGGAATGTCCATCCACATCTGCCTGTTAACATCCTGTATTTCGATCAATGCCTTTTTGCCTTCAGCGGTCAGCCTGTAAAGTGTCTTTCTTCTGCCTCCCCGCTCCGCAACCGGATCGCTTTCGTAAGATTCGACAAGCCGGTTATCAACAAGCCGTCCGAGAGGGCTGTAAATAGCCCCGAAAAGCCACTTCTGCCCTGTGTTCTTTTCGATATATTCACGTATTGTCACACCGTATGCGTTATCCTGAAGTTTCCATACAGCCAGCAGGATAAGTTCCTCTTTTCGCGATAATAATCTCACGTAAATTCCTCCTGTGATTTTTATATATGTACGAAAAGTGAACAAATTGGTTTCGGAAATGGAAAATATTCTTCACTTTTTGTGAAGAAAGATGGTTGGAAATGACAAAAATGCTGGAACATACGCAAATCTGTTCCAGCATCTAGATGAAATAGTCTTATTCTGTTCGCAGCGATTGCGCCGGATTGGAAAGTGCCGCCCTGATCGAGTGGAAGCTTATAGTCAGGACCGCAAGTACCAGGGTGAGAACTCCTGACAGCAGAAATGCGGTTATACTTATAGGCGTTCTGTATGCAAAATTCTCGAGCCAGTTATTCGCCGTAAAGATAACAAGTGGAACCGCAATCAGGTTTGAGATCAGCACCAGTTTTACAAGATCAGCTGTCAGTAGACCGGTTATCTTAAGAACCGAAGCTCCTAAGACTTTCCTGATACTCACTTCCTTTATTCTTCTCTCAACCGTGATCGATGCCAATCCCAGGAGTCCGAGGCATCCGACGAGAAATGCAAGTACAGTAGTGATATTGATCATCTTTCCCCATTTATGTTCCAGCTCGTACTGCACCTGTATATCATCCTCCAGGAACGATAATTCGAATTTCTTATCTGCAGCAATCTCTTTCCACTTTGTCTCAATTCTTTTCACAGTTTCGAACAAATTTTCCGAACCCAGCTTTATCATTGCATAATTAAATGAAACCGGGAAGGAGCCCCATCCCATTAAAGAACCGAAAACCATCACATCTTCCTTGAGTTGGAGACAGATTGGTTTGACTTCATTATGCAATGAAAGGAAATTATAATTTTCGATCACACCGATGATATTCCTGTCATTGTATTTTTCTACAGGTAGTTTCGCAGTCAATGGATCGTCAAAGCCGAAGAAATCTGCAAATGCCCTGTTAACAATAATCGACTTTTCTATATCCGAGCCATGCTCTTTTGAAAAATCTCTGCCGTCAACAAGCTCGATCCCCATAACTCTGAGATAGTCATAATCAACAGTACTGATAGTGAAATCAACTATACTGTTTGTGTTCTCGTCTCTGAAACCAATCCTCGTCCAATTATTCCCGAATGCCTGGGATTGACCTGTAACACCAAGAACATTATTGATATTCGACATTTCATTCTTGACAAGGGCATAAAATTCATCAGAGTTATCCGCACCACCCAATTGCAGGTTCAGTACCGCTATATGGCTCGTGTCGTATCCGAGGTCACGATTCAGGAGGTAGTCCAACTGGTTTCTCATAAGGAATGCTGTCGTGAGCAGGAATATGGTTATAGAGAACTGGAGAAGGATCAGACCTTTACCCATTACATTATTCACCCCGATCTTCAGGGATCTCTTCAGAGCGTTTACCGGTTTGAAACTCGAAAGCATCAGGGCCGGATAGCTTCCGGCAAGGAATCCTGCAGAAAGTACTACAAGAATCCCGAATAACAGATATCCCCATTCAAACTCGAGTCTCAGGTCTTTTCCTGATAGTTCGTTAAATGTAGGGAGCAGCATATAAGCCATGAAAACTCCAAGTAAAAGTGCCATAAGACTTACCAGCATTGCCTCTCCAAGATATTGTTTGATCAGTTGTAGTTTAAATGCTCCGAGTACTTTTCTGACGCCTATCTCCCGGGCGCGCTCTGTTGAACGGCCCACTGAAAGTAGAATATAATTTACACACGCCAGAAGAAGAAGAAGTGCCCCCAGGAGTGATAATATATAAGAATAAACCGGATTGCTTGTCTGTGCGACATTCTGGGGAATCTCCGATTCCAGGTGAATATCTGTCAGCGGCTGCAGATATAGATCCAGCGTAACATCACTTGAATATTCTTTGAGGATCTCAGCAGCTGCAAGATCAAGCTTATTTCTGAGATCGTTAACCTCAATTTTCTCTTTCAGCATTATATACATTTCAGGGCTGTTGGCTCCGAAATTTTCATAAAAGTCTTCACCCCACATTTCCCTGATTTTTGGAAAAGGTATGAATAGTTCGTAATTAAACGAAGATCTGTCAGGCGGATCTTCAACAACAGCAGTAACATGACCCACCAGTTTGTCATAGTTTAGATCGATCTCGATCTCACTTCCAATTGGATCCCTGTCTGGGAAAAACTTATCCGCCAGGCTTTCAGTAAGAACAACTGAATTCATATCAGCGAGGGGATTTTCTCTGTCTCCTGCGATAATATCATGCGAAAATATCTTAAAAAATTCCGGATCGACATAAAACATTTTCTGGTCAAAGAAGTTGTTCTCATGTTTCAGTATGATCCCTTCTTCTATTATCCTGGTAACACTTTCTACCTCAGGATAAATTCTCTCAAAAAGCTCCTTGGTCGGACATGCTACCGACGAGACTTTCCTTACGGGACGATTGGGGCGTTTGACTTCCCTTAACAGCCTGTAAATCCTGTCGCCATTTTCATGAGACCTGTCATATGTGAAATCATTTCTTACATAATTAAAGATGATAAGACAGACAGAAATACCAATAGAGAGGCCGAATATATTTATAAGAGTAAAGGCCTTATGTCTGAACATATTCCTTAGCGCTGTTTTCATATAGCTTTTAAACATCTCAATACTCCGTTCAAATGAAAATAATATCATTTTTCTAAAAAGGTTGATTACCTGGCCCCAATACCATACAGATGCGTAGAGCTTCCCTTTTTCATCAGCAGTCCAGTTATAGAACTCCTCGAAATCTCCAAGAGGGGTTTCATGAAGCGGATCTTTTAACAGTATTCCCAGGATCCACGTAGCAAGCCGGGGAGGCTCATGCAGAGGTCTGCTCTGTTCCGGCATTTATTTTGTCTCCAGAGTATGTACAGGGATACCATCCCACATTTTCGATTCTACCTCCCTAATCCTGACCAGAGCTTTTTTTCCGTCGTCTGTAAGAAAATAAATCCTCTTGTGCCTTCCTCCCCGTTCAGGTGTTTTATCGGAAAGGAAGGACCCGATAAGCCTTTTCTTTGTAAGACGCTCAAGCGGCATGTAGACGCTTCCCAGAGACCAGTCTTCCCCTGTGATCTCTGAGACCTGGCTCCTTATCGGGATACAATATGCATCATCCTGCAGACGCCATATGGAAAGCAGGATCAATTCTTCAGGCCTTGATAGCAGTTTCATAGCTTCTCCAATTCTCTCAATCCTAACATTTTGGAACATATATATATTACAGTATACATATATTATTATTATTTGTTTCATAAAATTAGGAATGGACTAAAAAATCCCCCTTAGCAAAGGGGGATACAGGGTTTGTTTTCTTTATCTATTAATACCGGTACAATAAATAGAAACCTATTCATACTTCAGTGACTTTACCGGGTTAGCGCGGGCAGCTTTGTATGCCTGAAAAACGATAGTGATCAATGCTATCAGAAGTGTCAACAGGGCTGTTGACAGGAATACCAAAGGATGAATGCTTGTTCTATAGGCAAAATTCTGCAGCCAGTTGTACATCCCGAAAAATGCAAAAGGTGATGCAATAACAGCGGAAATCAATACAAGAATTGTGATCTCTTTAGAAAGCAGCATGATTATCGTAGATACTTTTGCTCCAAGTGTTTTCCTGATCCCGATCTCTTTTGTCCTCTGCTCAGCATTAAAAGAAATCAGGCCGAATAAACCGAGGCATGCTATAAAAATCGCCAGAGCTGAGAATACGGTAAATACACTCCCTGTTTTCTGCTCATTCCTATAAAGATTGTTAAGATCATCATCGAAAAATGTATACTGAAACGGTTCTTCTCCTGTAAGCTCATTCCATTTGTCTTCGATCATTGACAGTGTCTCCCGGATATAACCTCCTTTAATCTTTATAGATGTATAATTCGCTATGATGTTTGCGGAATTCCGAATTATCATCGGTTTTATTTCTTCATGAAGCGATTGAAAATTTATATCCTTTACAACGCCGATAACCGTAACAAAATCCCCTTCCCGGTATTCCCCGAAATCCTTGTGAAACCGTTTTCCCAAAGGCTCTGTCAGTCCAAGGAATTCTACTGCAGTTTCGTTGATAACGACTGCATTCTGATCAGATGATATATCCTTTGAAAAATATCTGCCTTCACTCAGCTGCAGATTATATAATTCCGCAAATTCATGATCACCGTACATTGTCCAGAGTACTTTCTGTTCTGCTTTTGGTCGTCCTTCTAGATTATGGCTGTTTGGATTGAAATGTCTTCCTGGAAGGGATTCAGTGTTTGAAACACCCAGAACAGCCTGACTATTCAGTAATTCCTGTTTGAATGCCTCAAACTTCTCTCCCAACGCTCTTGAGCGGTGAACAATTACGATGTTGTCCCTGTTAAAACCGAGTTTGACATCCCGCATATACGTAAGTTGATCATAAACTACGAATGTCCCGATAAGGATCACAATAGATATTGTGAATTGGAATACAACAAGAATCCTTCTAACTAAAATATTACTGCCGGCTCTCTGTTTCACGGCGCCTTTCAATACACTTATAGGTGAAAATGAGGATAAAAAGAATGCCGGATAACTCCCCGCAATCATTCCAACAACCAGTGTAAACAGAATAAGTCCGGGAAATATATAACCATTATCCATAATATTGAAAACAAGTACTTTCTCAGTAAATCCGTTAAATCCGGGGAGAATAGCGTTGATAAAAATCACTGCGATGATCAGTGATGATAGGCTGAGAATAACCGATTCTGTGATAAATTGTCTAATTAATTGGCGGCGGCTTGAGCCAAGCACCTTTCTCATACCAACTTCTTTCGATCTTTTAGTATATCTTGCTGTGGAGAGATTCATGAAATTTATGCAGGCTATCAGAAGAATAAAGGCTGCGATTATCGAAAGCACGTAAACAAAGAAGATATCTCCTTTAACACTTAACATATCATTTCCCTCAGAAGCAAGATGAATATCCATTAGCGGCTGAAGCCAATAATTATAATAGTTCTTTTCATCTTTCAGATGTTCATCATATTCCATACCGTTTTTCTGCAGGAATTGCGGTCCGTAATGCCTCTTGATGAATTCCGGAAATTTCAGCTCAAGCTGCGACGGAACGCTGTTCTCCTTCATAACAATGTATGTGAAATAAGTATGCCCCATCCATCCATCGGAATAACTGTTTTCACTTGTTGAAAGGGATACTATAAAATCGTACTGAAAATGCGATTTAGGATTGCAGTCTTTTACGATTCCAGTTATAATGTATGGAGTGTTTTCTTTTCCAATGGTCAGGAATTTTCCCATCGGATCCTGGTCTCCGTAATATTTTCGTGCGATACTTTCTGTTAATAAGATTGTCCGTGGATCCCTTAACGCTGTGTTTGGATCACCATGTATAAGGGGAATTGTAAATACATTGAATATCGAGGAATCGGCATAAATAATTTTCTTTTCGACAAATCTTTTATCAGAATTACTGACAATAACATTCCTCGGCCAGAGAGACATCCTTACTGCATACTCTATCTCGGGAAAATCATCCATCATCGCTTCTGCCATGGGAGGAGCAGTAAAGGCTATTTTGAACCTGTCTACCCCGAACTTTGCACCGACTCTGTAGATCCTGTCGGCTTTTTCATTATGCCTGTCAAAACTCAATTCATCAAATATGAATAGGGCAATCAGAATACTGCATGCCATCCCTATCGAAAAACCTATTATGTTAATTGCAGAATACCCCTTATGCTTAACTAAATTCCTTAAAGCGATCTTCAGGTAATTCTTATACATTATTACGCTCCTGCTAATTCTATCTTTTATAAATGAAGGAAATGACACAAGTATCAATTTCCATAGCCAAAGTTTCGCCCTTATTGATCCCCTCCTCTGAAAAAGGTCATTATATTCCTCTTCCAGGTCGCCAAGGATGGCTGTTTTGTCCTGTTTATTTCCAAGATAACTGATAATAAATTCTGAAATATATGAAGGTTTATTATTTCTCATATTTTCTACTCATATCTTAGCGAATTCACCGGATTGGCAAAAGCCGCTTTTAACGTTTGAATGCTTATAGTAACCAGAGATATTACCACAGCAATCAAAAAGGCCGAAAAAAATGCTATTGCTTCAATATCAATTCTGTAAGCAAAATCCTGAAGCCATCTGTTCATTACGAAGTATCCGGCAGGTAAAGCAATCAGATCTGCAAGAATTATCCACTTAAAGAACTTCCACGATAACAGGGTGAATATTGCATTGGCTGAAGCTCCCAATGCCTTTCTTATCCCCATTTCTTTTCTGGATTGCTCAGCCGTAAAAGATGCAAGGCCGAATAGTCCAAGACAGGAAATAAATATTGCAAGTAAAGCAAAAAAATTAGATTGTTTATTCATTTTGATTTCAGATCTATGCAATCTGTCATAAGCATCATCCAGATAATAGTAATTTATGAAATCGCTGTCCGAGTATTTTACCCAGATTTTTTCAATCGTCTCAATTGTATTCGATACATTCTCTGAATTGAGCATTACCGACATAAATCTGGGGCGGTTTGCGTATCCTGAGAGTGTTAATTTCAAGAACACTGGCTCCTGCGGCAGATGCATCGAGCGGCTGACAAAATCTTTTACAACTCCCACAACTGTTCCCTTTTCCGAATTTCCATGTCCTATCTTTTTTCCTATCGGATTACTCCATCCAAAGCTCTTTGCAGCTGTCTCATTTATAATATAGGCTCCGCCTCCTGCCAGATCAGTACTGAAATTCCTCGAGAAATCCCTCCCTTCAATAATTTCCATATTGTATGCTTCAATAAAATCGTAATCCACTTCACAAAAATATATGTTAAATGATTCATCTTCTTGCCTGCCCTCATAATCAATGTCGGTATCCCAATTTATTAGTATAGGTAAAGTCAGCGAAAAAGTGATATTGGAAACACCCGGAATTTGTAGCAATTCATTTCTGAATGGTGAACTGTTCCTCAGTATATCAGAATTTGTATCAAAAACTACAACGTTTTCTCGGTTATAACCGACATCGGCATTCTTAATGAAATCCACCTGGCCAGAGATAATAAGTGTACAGAAGATCAGAAATACCGATATTGTAAACTGAAAAACAACCAGCAGATTTCTAAAATTCACCCCCTTTACCTTTATTGAGTGTTTTCCTTTAATAACAGCATTAGGATCTAATCCTGATAAATAAAAAGCCGGATAATATCCTGAAGCTATGCTTATCAATATCGCTGTAATTATCAATACAAAAATAGTAACTTTAGTGTCGATGAATTCTTGACTCAAATCCCTCTCCACAAATTTGGCGAAACTTTCGAGTAGAAATCCGGACAGGAAAATTGCCAACACTAGTGAAATTATTGTCAGAATTGCCGATTCGCTCAGAAACTGCCGGAACAGTTGATATCTCTGAGCGCCTGTCACTTTTCTTACCATGACCTCCTTCGATCGTTTAACAGATAGCGATGTAGACAGGTTTACGAAATTTATACACGCAATAATAATGATAAAAAGTGCAATAACGCTGCTGATGTAGACAAATTTAATATCACTCACAGGCTCGACAGTACTAAGCACATTTGACGATCTTAAATGGATATCCTCCATTGGTTTAAGCAAATATGTCCAGCTTTTATTGGAAGCATCTCTCAAGATATGGTCATCGATAAAAGTCCGGATCTTTTCTTCCAACTCGTCTTGATCAGTTTCTTCATACAGGACTATATATGAATGAAACCAGTGTGCATCCCAGCTCTCCATAGGCCACCTGTTTCTCTGAGTTTCGAGAGAACCGATTAGATCAGGTTTGAAGTGTGAATTACCAGGTATATCTTTGATCACTCCGGTGATCCTGAATTCTCTTGAAAAGCTACTGTACTTCAGTTTTTCTCCGACAGGATCAACATCCCCGAAATATTTTATTGCAGTTACATGGTTTATTACCACTGAATAAGGTTCAGTCAATGCATTTTCTTTTGATCCATAAACAAATGGAATAGTAAAGACATCGAAGATTCTCTCATCAGCCCAGATCCATTTATCTTCATGAAACGTCTTATCACCGATTTCCACAGGCCCGTTATAATATCTGGTAAAACGGGTTCCGGTCTCAATCTCAGGGATAGCATCCAATAATGCAGGTATACAGGGCGGGTGAACAGTCATTTTCAGATCACTGCCCATTTTTGATGCATCTGTGAATTTGTATATTATTTTTTTTATCCTATCTGCTTTTTTATGATAGGAATCGAAACTGAGCTCATACTGGATAAACAGGAATATCAGTATAAAACAAGCGAATCCGATCGCCAGGCCGGAAATATTGATCAGTGAGTAGACTTTTTGCCTTTTGATATTCCTTATTGATATTTTCAGGTAGTTTTTAAACATCACAATGCTCCCATAAATACTATCGCAAAAGAAAGCCGGCAGAGATATCAAAACCAGTTTCCAGTACCAGATCTTCGCGCTAAATTTACCCTGACTTGATAACCGGTCATTAAACTCTTCTTCAAGATCTCCAAGTATGGCATACTTATTCTTGCTATACCCCAAATACTTAAGTATCAATTCGGCTCTTAATACATAACTTTTCTTTTTTTTATTCAATGATAAGCCTATTCTCTACTAATAGAATCTATCGGATTTGAGTTTGCTGATTTCACTATCTGGAAGCTCACTGTAAATCCCGCAATTAATAACAAAAATAATCCTGCCAGGTAGAAAAATGTGAGTCCGGATTCGACCTTATATGCAAAATCTTCAAGCCATTTCGCAGCTAAAATGTATGCAACCGGAGAGGAAATCAAACTTGAAATGACTATTAGAAAGATGAATTCACCAGAAATCAATCTGATAATCGACGATACAGATCCACCAAACACTTTCCGTATTGCTATTTCCTTTTTCTTTCTCTCCCCAATAAATGACACGAGTCCGAAAAGTCCCAGGCATGCTATGAAAACAGCCAGAATCGTGAAATATCGCAAAATCTTACTCATATCTACTTCATTTTGATATATGGATTTAAAACTTTCATTTACAAAATGGAAATCCAGAGGATAATCAGGTAGGATCTCGCTCCATTTATTCCGGATAAGCTTGAGTGCTGACTCGTTGTCATACGGATCTATTCTTATAATAATGTATTCCAGGAAATCTATATTCTTTAATAAAACACAAGGCTTGATCTCTGACCTCATCGATTGAAAATGGAAATCCTTCACTACACCGATAATGATCCCTTTATTTTGCCAGAGAGTAAATTTTGATCCTACAACATCATTTTTCCCGATATAACCGGCCAGACTCTCATTAATAATAAAATAGTTGGTGGAATCGGATGCAAAATCAGATGAAAAAGATCTGCCCGATATAATATCAGAATTAATAGTTTTCAAAAAATCTGAATCTACAAGATTAAAACCTACGGATAGATTTTCGTTGGTATTCTTACCGTCCCAGTAAATACCTGTTGTATTACCGATGAATACAGCGGGATCATATAACGAGGCGGTTACTCCTTTAATCTTCTTAAATTTCAACAGCTCTTCTTTTAATATTTCATAAGAGTCTCTTACATCCCCCCTTATTCGTATGCATACCAGGTTTTCTTTATCCCAACCGATGTCTTTGTTTAACATAAACTTAACTTGATTATATACAGTTAAAGTTGAAATTATCAGCACTATTGAAATCCCAAACTGGAAGATGACCAGTACTCTTTTCAGATATGGCTTTTTCATGCCTGTACTCGTTACTCCTCTTAAGATTTTGTCAGGTTTGAGTGCTGATAGGTATGCTGATGGATAGCTTCCAGATAATAAACCAGTACACAAGGTCACTAAAAATAGAATTGTCAGGACTTTAGCATTGCCTATATTACCCGGATAATAATTCTTGTGTGTTATTTCATTAAAGACCGGGAGAACTGCAATTGAAATAATAATCGCCAGAATCATTGATAAAAAAGATAAAAGCAAGGATTCTCCGAGGAATTGAGAAACGATCTGTTTTCTATATGCACCTGTAACTTTTCTTATACCAATTTCCCTGGTTCTGCTTATTGCTCTTATAGTCGTTAAATTTATTGAATTAATACAGGCAATCAGCATTATTAAAATACCGATAATAGCGAAAATATATACGTATAATATTGCACCCCATGTATCTGCCCTGGTTAGGGAATACAGGTGTATATCCTTTATCGGCTGGAGAGATAATTCAGATTTTGAACCTTGTACATGATCTTCTATTACTCCACGAATACTATTCTCAACTTTAAATATATCACTATTTTTGTCAAGCATAACGTATGTTTCATTATTACTGCTCCCCCACTCTGTGCTATCATACCATGAAAATTTATCTAAATAAGACCATGAAATAACCGCCCTGAATTGTATTTCGGTATTTAATGGAATATCTTCTGTAATACCGGTTACAGTTAACTCAATTCCATCAACTTTAAGAATTTCACCAAGCGCCTCATTATCACCAAAATACTTTTCAGCCAAGCTGTTGTTAATCACTATCGAATTTGGAGACGACAAAGGATTCTCAGAATCTTTCCTTAAATATTTATATGAGAATACTTGAAAGAATGACTTATCGGCTAATATTATTGAGTTTTCATAGAATCTCTTATTTTCGTAATTGAAAAGCATTGATCCCAATTTAAACACCCTTGCAGTCTCTACAATATCCGGAAAATTCTCTGAGAGATAAGAAGCCAATGGAGCCGGTGTAATCGGTGAAATTAAATCGGAATCAGAATATAAGTGGTGTTCAGATATTCTAAATATTCTGTCACCATTTTCGTGAAAATTATCATAGCTCATTTCATCCAATATCCAGAGCCCTATTAGTATACAACATGCCATGCCTGATGCCAGACCGGCTATATTTATTATTGAAAAGACTTTATATTTAAAAAGATTTCTGAATGCAACTTTTAAGTAGTTTCCTGACATCATAAATCTCCAATAAAATCTTTCAATAATGAATGAAAAAGCTGATATAGTGACCAGATGCCAGTACCAGATCTTTGCTTTTAGCAAACCAACTGACAGAATTTTAGCATTGTATTCTTCTTCTATGTCACCGATAACAGCATTCCTGTCATTTCTACCGGCCAAATATTTAAGAATAAAATTACCTGACCTGGATGGACTATTACAACACTTCTTCACTATTTCAATCCCTTATCAAGTATAACGTCATTCATATCTCCCCACATTGCCTTCTTCAGCTCGAGGGCGTTCTTGAGGGCACTCAAACCATCAGCTGTTATAGTATAGTAATTCTTGCTCCTGCCTCCCCGCTCAGGTGTCGGATCACTCTCGGTCTTCGTGAGAAATCCCCTGCGAACAAGTTTATCCAGGGCACTATATAGTGTTCCATAGGGATAAGTCCTGTCAGTTACCTCAGAGACATGTCTCCTAATGGTAACTCCATAAGCGTTATCTCTGAGTTTCCATACTGCAAGTAGGAACATTTCTTCTGTTAAAGTCAGGTCTTTCATTGGTTATTCTCCCTGATAATCATATCTACGGTTTTTCGTATATATTATATATACGGTTTTTCGTACAAATGTTTCCCACTTCTATTTATTTTTCCGTTTTTTCGTACATATATGTAAAGTTAGACGCAGGTTGGTTGAAAAAGTTGGAGAATTATTGAGATTTCTTTGCGAAATCTCTATTCATATCTCAGAGAATTCACCGGATTAGCAGTCGCCGCTTTCACTGTCTGGAAACTAATCGTTGCAAGCGCTATGACAAGAGATATCAACACGGTAAGCAGAAATAGACTGATGTCCATGTTCATCCTGTAAGCAAAATTGTCCAGCCACTGTTCCATTGAAATATAAGTGAGCGGCAGGGCAATACAGTTAGCAATGATAATAAGCCTGAAAAATTCTCCTGTTAATAGTTTTGTTATACCGGCTGCCGTTCCACCGAGTACTTTCCTAATCCCGATTTCTTTTGTCTTCTGCCTTGCAAGGTAAGAAATAAGTCCTAATAATCCCAGACACGATATCGCAACAGCAAGAGAAGCAAATGTGCCGAATATATTGAGTAGCTTCTCTTCATCTTTATATTGAGTGGTATATTCTTCATCCAGAAAAAAGTATTTTAATTCATAACCTGGATAAATTTCGCTCCAGGTTTTTCTGACATGGTCCATTGCATTTGAAACATCCTCGTTGCCGATCCTTACAGCATAATACCTCATGGCAGCAGGATTTATGTCGAATACTATTGTTTTGATCTGGTGCTTCAGGTCATGATGATTATAGTCTTTGATAACACCTACAACGACACCTCTCGGATATCCTGATGGAGATTCGATCCGTTTTCCGATCGCATTTTGAGATGTACCCCAACCCAATGCTTCAGCTGCAGTCTCATTTATTAAAAGAGCCTCATCTCTGTCAGAACCATGCAGCTCAGAAAAATCACGTCCAGCTACAATCTCAAGCCCAAATGTCTCCGAATAATCGTGGTCAACAGCTATATATTCCACTGATAGACCTGCATTATCAGGCTGCCCTTCCGCCCGCGCAAACTGACCGTTCCAGCCTCCTTTACCCGGTACCGCCCCGGCAGCAGTCACTTTAGATATTCCGTGGTGAGACAGTAGTCTTTGTTTAAAAGTTTGATAGTATTTTGTCCTTGATGCATATGGTGTTTCATATACCCCTATCACTGCAATCTGCTCATCATCGAATCCCTTATCTTGTGTAAGCATAAACCTGAATTGGTCGTATACAATAAAAGTTGAAAGGATCAGCGAAATGGATACTACGAACTGGAACACTACAAGAACTTCTCGTAATTTTGTTCCGCGTCCAAAAGATCTGTAAGCGCCTTTCAATACCTGCAATGGTGTAAATCCGGACATGACAAGTGCCGGATATATACCTGCTGCCAATCCAGTGAGAATTACTGAAGGAAGTACTATGATAATTATTTTTACCGAGATAAGGTCGCTGAAAACATATTCTCGGTTTGTAAGGTTTTCGAAATGGTCAATGCTGAGCATGGAGAATAGGAAAGCGGCCAGCATTGCTATCAAACCCATCAATACCGATTCAAACAGAAACTGTCGAATTATTGATCTCCGTTCAGAACCAACAACCTTTCGGATGCCCACCTCCCTGGCACGCTCAGAGGATCTAGCCGTAGTCAGATTAATGAAATTGATACAAGCTATTATAAGAATGAACAAAGCTACAGCAGAAAGAAACCAGATATAATCGATATTACCACCTGGCCCCAGACTGGAGCCTTTCTTATCGTAAAGATAGATATCCCTCAATTCATCCGGAACCAGTTTTATATCATATCCCCACCTGTTGTAAATATCTCCACCCCAATGGTCAACGAATCCATTGATCTTGCTCCTGAAATCTTCCCTGTCAGCCCCATTCCTCAACAATACATAATTATATATGTTCAGGTTACCCCAGATGTCTCTGCCCCCGAACTTCGGAACAAAATTCCTGAATGTCGCGAATGATATGACAACATCAAATTGAATATGGGAATTAAAGGGTACATTCTCGGTTATTCCTGTTACGGTGAACAGAAGAGAGTCATTTAAAAGCAGAGTCTTACCGAGTCCGCTTTCATCACCAAAATATTTTTGCTCGATCTCTTCTGTGATTACAAGTGTATTCGGTTCGAGGAGAGCTGTTTCGGGATCCCCTTGAATGAGTGGAAATGTGAATACTTTAAAAAAGTTCTCATCTGCATAGAACATTTTCTCATAGAAATACCGGCTGCTATGCTTAATTGAGAAGTTAGCCCAGGTACTAATCATAGTGAGATCTTCCACCTCCGGATATTCATCTCTGAGTATTATCCCTACCGGCCAATCCGTCGTGGCGATCTTCCGGTAGGTCATATCTCCGGGAGGTCTCATAACCGTTGATATCCTGTATATACGATCCAGATTACTGTGAAACCTGTCGTAGCTTATCTCGTTGATAATATACATAAGTATCAGGATAACACATGCTATCCCGACGGACAGGCCTGCTACATTCATTAATGCAAAACCTTTATTGCGCATCATATTTCTAATTGATATCCTGAAATAATTTCTGAACATCGATACTCTCCTCTGAATTGAATGAGATATAAATTCAGGTCCGTTTTTTATTACCTGTATCCTGTACCACCTTCTGGCGCTCTTAATTCCTTCTTTCTCTAAAATCTCATTGAAGTTTTCCTCGAACAAATTATTCAGGACATCTGTATCCTTACGGGGGGTGATTCTTCTAAGGAGGAATGTCGAAAAACGAGGAGTTTTGATATCTTTCTTATCCATAATTAACCTTCGAAAGAAAAACCTTCGATCTTCTTATACATCGTATTTGTCAATGTTCTTATTTCTTCCAGGATACCTACACCGCTATCTGTGATCTCATAATATTTTTTGGCCTTACCGCCCTTCATCGGTGAGGGTTCACCGATGTAGGATTTCAGGTATCCTGCTTCATCGAGCCGGTCAAGGGGAACATAAACAGAGCTAATCGACCAATCCTTTCCAGTCTGTTCGATCAATTGTTTCCTGACTTCTTTTAATGTTACATCTTCTTTTAGATAAAAAACTGTAAGTAATACAAGTTCTTCCTGGCGAGTCAATAATTTCATGGATTTCCCTATAATTTTCAAAAGTTGAAAAATATATATATTAAACTATACGCAGATATTTTTCAAAAGTTGAAAAATATTTTGAATTTTTTATTATTCGCTATTGAAAAACTGTATTTCCTGAAAAAATTTGGTTATACTGCTCTGTAAGGATTTAATACTTAGGCAAGATTTCAAACTTCCTCCAGAGAAATGAAAAACTAACTATCATACCTCAGAGAATTCACCGGATCGGCAATGCCAGATCTGATAGACTGATATGTTACTGTCATAAGTGCGATAAGCAGCGCAGCCAAACCTGAAAGAATAAAGGTAGATAAACCGACATCGATCCTGTATGCAAAATTCTGCAACCAGTGTTCTATCAGAATCCAGGCTACGGGCCAGGCAAATACGTTAGCTAAGATTATCCATCTGACATATACTTTCGAGAAATCGCAGATTATACTCTGTACGGTAGCTCCAATGGCTTTTCTGATCCCGATCTCTTTTTTACGCTGTTCCGCCAGGAATGAGGCCAAACCGAATAGCCCGAGACAGGCGATTATGATAGCGATGTACGTGAATACATCGAATAATATCGATACTTTTTCTTCATAATTATATTGAGCATTAAAATCGTTGTCCAGAAAGAAATAATTGACAGGAATCCCCGGTAATACCATTTTCCAGGTGTTCTCAATATAAGATATAGTTTCCTGGATATCCTTCACATTCAATTTTAGGGATATATATCTTAATTCATCATTTTTGATCTGTGTCACAATGGGGATAACCTTGCTGTGAAGAGAGGAGAAGTGATAATCTTTGACTACACCTATGATCCTTCCTTTCTTCCACCTGGCATACTCAAACTCTTTACCTATTGCATTCTGTGGATATCCCCAACCAAACTTTCTAACCGCCTCTTCATTCAGGATAAAAGCATCCGATGAATCGGTCATGACCTCATCTGAAAAAAATCTACCTGCTGCTATTTCCAGACCGAAAGTCTCGAGAAAATCTGGATCCGTAAACAGAATGTTCATTGTTTGATTCTCGTTTTCCGGGATTCCCTCCGGCCTTATTATTCTACTGGTTATATCACGCCCGGGGATAGTTGATGATACTGATGCCGACAGGACAGATGAATTTTTGGTTAACTCATTTTTTAGTAATCTGTTCTTAGTTATCGGCTCTCTGCTCCCTTCAAAGGGGATGACCATGATTTGCTCTCTGTCAAAACCCAGATCAGAATCTTTCATGAAATTTATCTGCTGAGACACAAGAGCTGACGAGATGATAAGGATGATCGAAACTGCAAACTGGAATACTACCATACTTTTTCTAAAAACCTTTCCTTTCATTTGTGGAATAGTCTTACCCTTAATAGATTCTGCCGGTTGTAACCTGCTAAGATAATATGCAGGGTAAAAACCGGATATAACTCCCGTGAAAAGCGTAAAACACAAAAGAAGAATTACTGAACCCGGTTCAATAAATTTCAAGTATAACTGCTGGCCTGTCAGCAAACGAAAGTATGGCAGAGCAAACTTGACTATTATGACTGCTAAAATTGAAGAGATCAATGCAATAATTATTGCATCTGTTAAGAATTGAAAAGCAAGCTGTTTTCTTTTTGCCCCGACAACCATACGTAATCCTACCTCCTTTATTCTTCCGACAGATCTGGCAATTGTAAGATTGGCGAAATTTATACAGGCGAGAGCTAGTATAAATATAGCTGTAGAAATAAATAAATAAATATAAGTTGAATTGCCTGATTTAGTATACCCCTCAGAATTATAATCTGAATTGAGATATACATCTAATATTGGCTCAATAGCAAATCTCTGTTCAAATCCTAATTGCTCTTCCTGATCTCCAGCGTATGTCTTTGATATATTATAAATACCATCAATCAATTCTTGTGAAGGCAATGCATCCTGTGTTTTTATATAAGTTATAAATGCATGATACCACCACTGTTCTTCAAGTGATCTTCTTTGGCGTTTTCTACGGCTCTCGGCAAGTGATTTAAGTGATAAGATCAGGTCAAACTGCAGATGAGATTTTTCCGGTACCTGAGCCAGTACACCTGTGATCTTATAGCTTATTTCATTAAATATAAGAGTCTTTCCCATTGGGTTTGCTTCTTCAAAATATCTTTCGGCAAGATCCTTTGTCAGAACTGCAGTATAAGGTTCATCCAATGCATTTTCAGGATTCCCGCTTATTAACGTGAAATTGAAGATATTGAAAAATCCCGCATCAGCTACAATAACATTTTTTTCAGCATATGTCTTATCTTTATATCTTGCAAATCCATTATCGAAGGTTATCCGGACAGCTTCCTCAACCTCAGGATAATCTCTTAATACTGCCGGTGCCACCGGTGGCGGAAGCCAAACAGAATTACTTGCATCCTGTCCATTTGCTTTGAATATCTTTCCGAGTCTGAAAATCCTTCCAGGATCTTTATGAAAATTATCATAACTTAATTCGTAATGTACGTACAGGTAAATAAGTATACTGCATGCGATCCCTGTTGATAAACCAAAAATATTGATAAATGAAAAGCCTTTGCTTTTTCGAATATTTCTGAATACGATCTTCAGATAGTTTCTAAGCATTGTCATACTCCATCTAAAATAATTTATAAAAAAGGAAGGTAGCGGTTTCAGTATCTGCCTCAGACACCAAAAATTTGCAGCAAAACTTCCTTTCTCTGACCGTATCTGTGTATACTCCTCTGCAGTGTCTCCAAGCATGGGAGTGGTATTGATCGGCCCTGAGAGTAATCTGAGTAATCCTTCGACAATGACCGGAAGTTTTCTAATTTCATTTTTCAACGATTTGCCTCTTCATCAAATGTAATATCTGAAACTCCATCCCAAATTACCCTGTGTAATTCCATTGAATATTTAAGAGCTTCTATTCCGGTAATAGATAATCTGTAATAGGTCTTGCTCCTTCCCCCTCTTTCAGGAGTCGGTTCTCCGGCCTTCTTCGTTACATATCCCTTTTTATCAAGCTGCTCCAGTAAACCGTAAAGGGTTCCGTAGGCATAGTCTTTACCAGTGAGATCTTTTATTCTCTGCTTTATTGGTACCCCATAAGCATCCTTTTTCAACCTCCAGATAGTCAGAAGGAGAATTTCCTCGGCTTTAGTCAGTTCTTTCATAATCAACCTCAAAATAATTTATTCGGGTAATACGTATAAATATATCTACGTATTACCCGAATAAATGTTGCAGAATACAAAAAACCGGGATGAGCTCCAGCTCTCACCCCGGTCGTATTTCCTTATAAAAGGAATTATTTATTTAATCATATTTGATACTTATTAGAGGATCCCCAAGTGCAGCTTTTAAGGATTTATAGCTTACTGTAATGAAAGTAAATACAAAGGCAATTAAGGTTGATATAATGAATGGGGCGGCTCCAATATGTACTTTATATGCAAAATTATTCAGCCATTTATCCATCATAAACCACGCTGCCGGCAGAGCAATTATGTTTGCAGCTATAATCCAGACAATAAACTCTCCCGTTAGCAGCCTCAAAATATCCGTTACAGATGAACCCAGTACCTTCCTGATTCCGATCTCCCTTGTTCGCAGTTCTGCCGAATAAGCAGACAAACCGAACAATCCGAGGCAGGAAATAAAAATTGCAATAAGAGAAAAAGCCCTGAAAATGCTGCTGATTCTGTTTTCAGAGAGATATAACCGGTCCAATTTATCATCGATAAATGTATACATGAAAAGATGCCCGGGAGCGATCTCATTTACTTTATTCTTCAAATATTCAATTGTATCTGAAATTCGTCCTTCCTTGATCCTGACAATTAGATGGTTAGCCCAGTAAGGATTTAGATCCAATACCAGGGGTTCAATAGAATTATGAAGAGATGCGAAATGAAAATCTTTGATCACGCCGACTATTTCTCCTGTATTTCCCGTATAGTCGTTTGTGACCTTTTGGCCTAACGGATTTTCAAAATCGTACGCTTTGACAGCAGCTTCATTTATTATATAATATTTCGAATCTATTGACCGGTTCTTAAAAGATGTTCCGGATATTACCGAAAGATTTAGTGTTTCTACAAAATCCTCATCCACTCTGAGAAATCTTGCACTCGGCAGTTCCACACCCTGGGGTGTTCCTTCGGGAACCAGAAACTCAATACTGAATCTGTCCCCCAATAATGTTGATGTAACAGCCACATCAGAGATTGCTGCGTTTTTAAGCAATTCTGATTTAAAAGCCTGCCTGTTACGAAAAAACTGGTCTTCTAAATTCCCATAAAGCTTTATTGCTGCCAGTTTGTCTTTATCGAAACCAAGGTCTTTCTTGATAAAAAATTCCATCTGGTCGTAAATTATCAGTGTACTGAAGATCAGAAATATCGATATCGCAAACTGAAATGATACAAGGATTTTTCTGAACAAGTTTACTGATGTTCCGGGTGATCTTTGACCTTTAATTGCGTAAACAGGCCTGAAATTGGCCATGAATAAAGATGGATAACTCCCTGCAATCAATCCAATAAACAATACCAAAAAGAAAATCGTTAAAAAATTCACAACATTGAAGACACTCCAGAATTCAAGTTGTTTTCCTGACAGATCATTATAATAGGGGAGCGCAAGATAACATAGTAAGACTGCAAGAAAAGCAGAAATTATCACTAACAGCATCGATTCAGTTATAAATTGTCTGACTAACTGCCTTCTGTAGGCTCCAAGAACTTTTCTTATACCCACTTCTCGGATACGCTTCACTGCCTGTGCTGTACTGATATTGATGAAATTGATTCCTGCTATTAACAGGATAAGAAGAGCTGTTGCACAAAAAGTATATATATATATTATGCTGCTATTCGAACCTGGTTCTGATTCAAGGTTTGAATGCAGGTGAATATCCTTTACAGGCTGGAAATGAATCTGTGTCTGTTTCTTTATTTCTTCAAGCGGACCGTAAAATGAGAAAAAATCTTCCATGAATGAATCGATCTTTGAGCCTGCTTCCTCAATCGTATTATTCTCTTTTATCAGTAGGTAAGCATACAAAGCTTTCCAGGTATGGCTGTTCAGGAGTCCTTCGTTTCCCCTTAAAGCGCGGATAAAGGTTGAAAAGGATATCAGATAGTCATATTTAAAATGTGTATTATGGTCTACATCCTTAATCACTCCTTTAACAGTATAGAAATTTCTGGATTTGTTTATCCTCAAAGTCTTATTCAATGGACTTTCGTCACCAAAATATTTCTTTGCCATCGATTCCGTTAGTATTACCGTAACCGGTTCTTCAAGAGCTGTCTGAGGATCACCTTCAATAAATTCAAGGTTGAATATGCTGACAGCATCCGGATCGGCGTAATATCCTCTTTTTTCTTCGAATGCCCTG